>DATDIY010000395.1:0-8292 GCA_036520815.1 Acidimicrobiales bacterium | reverse complement strand
GGCGGCGAGCCCGTCTCCGAGGAGCTGCTCGAGAACTTCATGCAGCGCGGCGGCTACCTGAAGCCCGCCGAGGGCGACGGCAAGCTCGCCATGGTCGACGAGCTCGTTCAGGTCGACCTCGCCGTCCTCGTCGGCAAGGAGTAGATCGAGGGGCCCATCAGCGCTCGTGGGAACGCGAAGCGGGCACGGGACGTGGTCCCGTGCCCGTCTCGCGTCTGCGGCGCTGCGGTCAGTGTGGGAAGGCGCTGTCGTCGAACGCGGCGGAGTCGTCGAAGCCCGCGAGGATCTGGCGGAAGCGGTGCTCGACGGCGAGACGGGTCTCGGGGTGGGTGAAGACGTAGAACTGGCCGGTGCGGATGGCCTCGACGACGCGGGCCGCGCACTCCTCGGGGAAGCGCTCCTTGCGCTTCACCTTGTACTGCTCGTCGCGCTGGGCGTCCATCCTCCCGAAGGTGGCGAGCCGCTCGGCATCGTCCATCGGACCGCCCGCCTGCTCGGGCCGGAACTCGGCCGAGTTCTCGTTGATGAACGTGTTCTGGTGGTGCGACGGGCACAGCACCGACACGCCGATGGGGGAGCCGCTGAGGTCGCGGGCCAGGGTCTCGCTGACAGCGACGACGCTGTGCTTGGTGGCCATGTAGCCGTACATGGATCCGAGATCGGGAGACCCGTCCCCGACGGTGATGCGGTTCTGCTGGAGCCCGCCGCCGCCGACGACACCGGCCAGCGAAGCGGTGTTGACGATGTGGCCGGGCCGACCCGAGGTGAGCATCCGGGGCAGGAAGGTCTGCACGCCGTAGACGACGCCGAACAGGTTGACGTCGACGATCCAGCGCCACCCGTCCTCGACGGGCTCGCCGATGGGGGTGTGGGACAGGACGCCGGCGTTGTTGACCAGCACGGTCGCCCCGCCGAGCTCGTCGACGCGGTCGGCCAGCGCGATCACCGAACCGCGGTCGGTGACGTCGACCTCGATGGCGACGGCCCGAGCTCCTCCGGCCACGATCGCGTCGGCGACGGAGCTGGCGTCGTCGATGCGGTTGTCGGCGATCACCGCGGTCATGCCCTCCCGGGCGAACCGCTCCGCCATGCCTCTTCCCAGCCCGCTCGCTGCGCCGGTGACGACGGCGACTCCACCCTCGAAGTTGTCCACGGCCCCGGAGTGTACGAGCGGTGCCGGGTGCGGCTCGGTCCTCAGTTGTGCCGGGTCAGTGAGCGGTGAGCGCGGGGGCGAGGGTGCGCCACTCGGCCCGCGGCAGATCGACCATGCCGGTGTCGGTTATCACCTGGATGCACACGCTGTCGGCGCCGGCATCACGGTGGGCTTGCAGGCGGGCGGCGATGGCGTCCTCGTCGCCCCAGGCGACGAGTGCGTCGACCAGGCGGTCGGAGCCGCCGCCCGCGAGGTCGTCCTCGGTGAAGCCGAGCCGTCGGAGGTTCCCTGCGTAGTTCGGCAGCGCGAGGTAGTGCTCGAGGAACTGGCGTCCGATCTGGCGGGCCTCGTCGGGGCTGGTGGTGACGGCGACGGCCTGCTCCGGGACGAGGAGCTTGCCGGGACCGAGGGCCTCCCGGGCGATGGCGGTGTGCTCGGGCGTCACGTTGTACGGGTGGGCTCCGGCTGAGCGCTCGGCGGCCAGGGCGAGCATCCGCGGTCCGAGGGCGGCGAGGAGGCGCTGGTCTGGTCGCACCGGTGGCGTGGCGGCGTCGAGGCCGTCGAGGAAGCCACCCATCTTGGCGAGCGGCTTCTCATAGCGGAGGTCGTTGCCCAGCGACGCCACCGACGGTGCGTGGCTCACCCCCAGGCCGAACAGGAACCGTCCCGGGTGTGCGGTCTCGAGCTCGCTGATCGCTCCGGCCGCCTCGTCGGGGGTGTGGGCCCAGAGGTTGGCCACGCCGGACGCGACGACGATGTTCCGAGTGGCGCCGAGGAGGCGGCTGGCAGCGGCGAAGAGCCCGCGCTTGTAGTCGGGGATCCACAGCGAGGTGTAGCCGAGCTCCTCGAGCTCGGCCGCGGCGTCGGTGGACTCGCTGGTGTCGCGGAAGCGCAGCCCGGCGTTCCAGATCCCCGTGCCCTCGAGTGTTGCCATGCTCATCCCCCTGTGTCGTCGCGCTTCGCCACCTTCGCGCGTCCGCGAGGAGCGGGGATCAGGTGCGGTGCGACCCCCCGGGACACTCGCTGAGGGTTGACACTTATTTGACACCGGCCGCGACGCGAGCGCGGCGAAGATGCAGGCATGGCAGACGACGACGAGCAGCTCACAGCGGTGGTCGACGGGCAGTCGCTCGATCGCAAGACGGCGATCCTCGCGCTCGCCACCCAGCTGTTCGTCGAGAACGGCGGGGAGCTGCCGGCCATGGGGGCGATTGCCGCCCGGGCCGGGGTCACCCGTCCGGCGCTGTACTACTACTTCCCCTCCAAGGCGGACCTCGTCAGGGCCGTCATGCGCCAGCTCGACTGGGGCTGGTGGACCGACATCATCCCGGCCAGTCGGGGCGAGACCTCGCTGTGGAAGCGGATCCGGCTGGTGCTCGTCGCGTTCGCCGAGAGGTCGTTCTCCACGGAGCCGGGAATGTACCTGGCACTCCTCCGCGCGTCCCAGAGCAACTCGGAGGTGCGTTCGGCGGTCCTCGCCCAGGCGGCGGAGATGCGCCAGGCGATCGCCGAGCTGGTGATGGAGCACGCCGACGAGGTCGATCTCCGGGAGCAGTCGATCGACGAGGTGGTCGACGGCATCCTCGGGTTGATCTGGTGCATCTCGTCGGGTGTGCTCAACACCTCGAGCAAGGTCGTGCTCGCGCAGGTGCGACAGACCATCGATCTCGTCTGCGCCGGCCGCTGAGCGGCGCCTGACGGGGGGTGAGGAGGATGCAGGCGGCGCACGGTGCTTGGTGCGCTGCGGTGGGTCGTCGTTGACGAACAGGCCGGCCGGAGTCGCCGCACCACTCGGTTACTGTGCGACGGCCGTCCGGAATGGCGCGGCCGCGGTTGCCGGCGGTCCCCGCGCTTCAGGAGTGCATCTCAACGACTCGGCCCGACCGGATCGTGATGCCGTGATGGGAGGGACCACTCGATGACCGTGCGGTCGATGGGGGAGAAGGTGCCGGTCGTGGCACCGACGGCCTGGGTCAGCGAGGCGGCCTACGTGGTGGGCGACGTCCACCTGGGTGAGGGCTCGAGCGTCTGGCCCGGCGCGGTCGTGCGCGGCGACTTCGGCTCCATCCGCATCGGCGCCAACACCGTGATCGAGGACAATTGCGTCGTGCACTCGGGCGCGCTCATGACCGTCGGCGACAACGTGCTCGTCGGCCACACGGTCGTGGTGCACTGCGGGAGCATCGGCTCGAACTGCCTGGTCGGGAGCGCGTCGACCCTGCTCGACGACGCCGTCATCGGCGAGTTCTGCCTGGTCGCCGCCGGCTCGCTCGTCCTGGCCCGCACCGAGGTGCCCGATCGCTCCTTCGTCTCCGGCTCGCCGGCCCGGATCGAGCCGATCCCCGACAAGCACCTGCGGATGCTGGAGGGCCTCGGGACGGCCAACGTCGAGGTCGGCTACGGCCGGATGGCGCGCCTCTACCGCGAGGCCGGGCTCTGAGCCGATCGAACGTCGTGGTCCTCGCCCGTCCAGGCGTGGGCCGACCGTCGTCGCCGTACGATCATCCCCGATGACCACCGTTGCCGACAGTCAGCCCTCGGCCTCACCGGGCCCGGCCGTCTCGACGCCGAGCCGACGCGTCGGGTCGGTGCGGCGCACGACCACCCACGATTCGTCGCGCTCCGACGGCCTCGACGGCCCGGTTCGTCTCGTGGCCCGGGGCCGGGACCTGCTGACCCTTCCCGACGGTCAGGGCGTGGTCCTCGACGAGGCCGGCCTCGAGATCGTGGTCAACGACTCCCTCGAGGGACGCATCCTCGAGTTCTCGCTCGACCCGCCCCACGACGGGACCGACTCGCTGATCGGCGCCACCGCCTTCGCCGGGTTCCGACGGTCGGTGGGGGCGCTGATCCCCGACGATCGCGGATCGGGTTCGGTCCGGTTCCAGATCCTCGACGACCTGCCGACGGCTCTCATGCTCAGCGGTCGGGTCTTGCGGGCCGCCGGCCTCGGCCTCGGGATCCCCATGAAGCCCGGGAAGCCCTCCAACGTCGACATCTGTGCCGGATGGATCGACGACGGCGTCGCTGTCCGCGGCTACAGCGAGAAGGGGCCACCGCTGTTCCCCGCCCCTGACTCTCCGCCCGTCGAGCCGGCCGACGATCCGCTCGGCTGGCACCCGCACCCGGACTCGGTCCCGCACTCGACACGCCGACGCCGTCGCCTCGACCTGTGGCGCGACGGCGAGCTCGCCCGCATCGACTGCTTCTTCCGCGACAGCCACTTCGATGAGGACGGCCTCGAGGGGGTCGTGCACGAGTGGACCGTGCGGGCGGCCGTCGACCCCGCCTCCCTCGAGGTCGTGGAATGCGAGGCCGGCTACGGCGCGCTGCCGTTCCCCGAGTGCCCGGGCGCGGCCGCCAGCGCTGGACGCCTCGTCGGCGGACCACTCGTCGGGCTCCGGCGCCGGGTGCTGAAGGAGATGGTCGGCACCTCCACCTGCACCCACCTCAACGACCAGCTGCGCTCGTTCGAGGACGTCGGGACGCTCCTGCGACGACTCGACTCCGCCGCCGACTGATCGGGCTCGGGCGGTCGGCGTCGAGGGGCGGCCCCGCAGCCGGCGGAGGTAGCGTCGGGGCCGTAGCGGCTTCGGTCGCGGGGCCGGGTCGTCCCGTCCGGCGCCGATCGTGGAGGGGGAGAGATGTCCGAGTTGGTCGTGAGCGAGCTGAGCCCTGGCTTCGGGGCGGAGATCAAGGGTCTCGAGCCGCGGATCCCGCTGGACGAGGCGACGATCCGTGAACTGCGCGAGGTCTTCGACGAGCGCAGCGTGCTCGTGTTCCGCGACCTCGACATCGACGAGGACTTCCAGCGCCATCTGTTGTTCGCGCTGATCGATCAGGAGCCGCCGGTGGTCGAGCGGGCGACGCCGTTCCTGGTGTCGAACAAGGAGGAGAACGGCGGTGCGCCGTACGGCCGGCTCCTCTTCCACTGCGACACCATGTGGGCCGACGTGCCGCAGCCGGCGCTCTCGCTGTACGGACTCGAGGTGGGTCAGCCGAGCGTCCCGACCATGTTCGCCAGCATGGTCGAGGCGTGGAAGACGCTCCCGCCGCGGCTACGGGAGCGGGTGCAGGGGCTGCAGGCGAAGCAGGGTCACGAGAACCGGTACGCCAACCGGGGTGGCGACGACGACGTCATCGACAGCGCCTTCGAGAGCCCGCAGTGGACGGTGACGCCGGTGGCGAACCGCAACTCGCGCACGGGCCAGGAGACGCTCTACGTGTCCCAGCAGGTGACCCTCGAGATCCTCGACCTCGATCCCGAGGAGAACGAGGAGCTGCTGGAGGAGCTGTTCGACCACCTGTACCAGGAGTCGAACATCATCCGGCACGACTGGCGCACCGGCGACCTGGTGATCTGGGACAACGAGGCCGTCCAGCACGCCCGCGGCAACGTCAACCTCGACGGGCCCGAGCGCACGTTGCGCAAGGTCACCGGACCGCTCGACATCTCGGCGCTGTCCAAGACGCGGCCCACCTACAGCAAGGTGGACGGCTAGCGCTCAGGGCGCGAGAGACGAGAACGGCCGGCCCCCGAAGGGGCCGGCCGAGGGTCTCACGACGCAGCTGATCGGGTCAGCCGGCCATCGAGGAGTTGTAGATGTCGGGCACCACGTACAGGCCACCCGGGTAGACCCCGCCCATCACCAGCCGGTCGCTGTTGTAGCCACCCACGACCGAGCCGAACAGGAGCGGGACGCCGAGGGTTTCGTCGGCGTAGATCTGCTGCACGTCCCACCAGGCCTGTTGGGCCTCGTCGGTGTCCGAGCTGACCTGGGAGATCTGGTCGAAAAGTGCCTGGATCGCCGGGTCCGCCCAGGAGCAGAGGTTGCTCGCCCCAATGCCGTTGAAGTCCTTGAGCTTCAGCAGGCCCGCGTTCTGCGTCGCCGGGAAGATGGTCGCCCCCGGCGCCTGGGGCACGAGGAACTGGCCGGGCAGGTCCGGCGTGATGATGAGGTTGGCCTCGATGCCGACCTCGGCGAGCTGGGCCTCGACGATCGTCGCCGTGTCGGGCAGGCCGAGGTTGTCGAGGATGTAGAGGTCGAACTTCGGGTTCGCCACCCCGGAGTCGGCGACGAGCTGCTTGGCCGCCTCGGGGTCGTAGTCCAGCTCGTCACCGAGCTCGGGGTTGAAGAACCGGTTGTCCTCGGGCCACAGCTGGACGGCCTTCTCCGCCGTCCCGGCGAAGACGACCTCGTTCAGGGCATCGCGGTCGATGGCCTTGCTGATGGCCTTGCGGATGTTCTCGTTGTCGAGCGGTGCGTCCCGCTTGCAGAGCCCCATCCGCATGAGCCGGGTCGGGTCGGAGACCGTGGCGGGCTTGAGCGCCCCGGAGAGCGCCGCGAGCTGGGTCGTGTCGAAGGTGACGACGTCGGCCTGGTCGGACTGCAGCGCCGCCGTCGACGACTGCGGCGAACCGTTGTCGATGTGGACGATGTCGATGCCGGCGAAGCCGACCTGGTCGGCGTTCCAGTAGTCGTCGAAGCGCTCCATCGACAGCGACGTGTCGGGCGAGTACTGGGTGGCCTTCATCGGACCGGCGCCGATCGGGGTTCCGCTGTAGGTGCCCGGACGGGTGATGGTCGTCGGGGGGGCGGCGATGAACGAGTCGTACCAGCTGGCGGCCGTGCCACCGGGGAACTTGATCTGCACGGTCGTGTCGTCGACCACCGACACGCCACCCTCCGGGGCGTAGAAGGGCTCGGTGAAACCGGACGACGCCGGCTCGGTGGCCAGGTTGTGGTCGAGGCCCGCCTTCACCGACGCGGCGTCGAACGGGGCCCCGTCGTGCCAGGTCTGGCCCGGCCGCACCTTGATCTCGATCGTGTTCGCATCGACGACCGTGACGCTCTCGGCGAGGTCGGGCACGAACGATCCGTCCTCGGTGGCCCGCATCAGGCGCCCGTAGACGAAGTACCAGAGGGGGTCCATGCTGGAGTGTGACGTGTTGAAGCCCGGCTCCCAGGTGAACGTCCCGTTCCCTGTCATGTCGAAGCCGAGCTTCAGGGTGCCGTCGCGGTTGACGGCGCTCGACTCGCTGGGTGCGTCCGTCTCGGACGTCGCGCTCGAGTCGCCGCTGCTGCTGCACGCTCCAGCCAGCACGACGATGGCGAGCACGAGCGCGAGCACTCCGCTCGCGGCTCTCCGGTTGACCTTCCCCATCTGTTCCCCCTCGTAGCTCATCGATCCGGATCGGACCGATGCGGTTGATCTCTGATGCCCACCGCGGGCGGCGCCCTCAGTCCGGAAGAGGCTACGTACACCGTAAAGCTGACGCAAGCCGGGCCGGCACCTGGACGCGCCCACGGCGGGCGGCGGCTGGATCGCGTACGGTCGCCCGCGCACCACCACAAGCGGACGGACGAGGACAGGGAATCCATGGGCATCGACCTGACAGGCAAGGCAGGGATCGTCACCGGCGCGGCCCGGGGCATCGGCAAGGGCATGGCGACGGCGCTGTTGAAGGCCGGCATGAACGTCACCATCACCGACGTCCGCGAGGAGACGCTGGCCGAGACCGGCGCGGAGTTCGACAAGATCGAGGGGGTACGCCACCTCGCCCTGGTGGCCGACGGCACCAAAGAGGACGACGTCATCGCTGCGGTCCAGAAGACGGCGGAGGCGTTCGGGCGCATCGACATGGTGATCAACGCGGCGCAGGTCGCGGTCTCGGGTCCGTTCGTCCAGGAGCAGAGCGTCGACGACCTGATGGTGGCGGTCGACTCGGGCACGCTCGCCTCGTTCCGCTACATGAAGGCGGCCTACCCGTACCTCAAGGAGTCACAGGGCACGGTCCTGAACTTCGCCTCCCAGGCGGGCCTGATCGGCATCCCCGGCAGCGCCGGCTACAACATCGCCAAGGAGGGCACCCGAGGCCTCACCCGCACCGCGGCCCAGGAGTGGGCGAAGGACAACATCACCGTCAACTGCATCATCCCGGGCATGTTGACCGAGGGGATGGCGGAGTTCTTCGAGACCCGACCGGAGCACAAGGCGCACTCGTTGGCGAACATCCCGCTGGGCCGCCTGGGCGACCCGGAGAAGGACGCCGGCGCCCTCGCCGTGTTCCTCGCCTCCGAAGGCGCCCACTACTTCACCGGTGAGACGTTCAACCTCGACGGCGGCCGGTACATGCG
>DATDIY010000394.1:0-6570 GCA_036520815.1 Acidimicrobiales bacterium | reverse complement strand
CGGGATCTCGCTCATCCACCTCTCGCTGGCGTTCGTGATGCAGCACCCGGGCGTGACCTCGGCGATCATCGGTCCGCGCACGATGGACCACCTCGAGAGCCAGATCGGAGCCGTCGACGTGAAGCTCGACAGCGAGGTGCTGGATCGCATCGACAAGATCGTGCCTCCGGGCACGAACGTGGTCTCCTCGGACGCCGGCTACGTCCCGCCCTCGATCCTCGACAAGCGACTGCGCCGTCGTTGAGGGGCACATCGGCCTCTCGGACCCACCGTTAGGATCGCTGGAATGGCGAAGCAAGCCGTCCGCCGACGAGGCGACACGGAGGAGACGCGTCGTCGTGTGCTCGACGCGGTCGTCGCCACGGTGGTCGACGTCGGGTACTACAAGGCGAGCTCGAACGAGATCGCCCGGCGCGCCGGCGTCACCTGGGGAACCATCCAGCACCTGTTCGGCTCGCGCGAGCAGCTCATGCTCGACGTGGTCAACGACTTCGGCGAGCGCATCTCCCGCGGGTTCGGGAGCAGCGTGATCGAGGGCACCACACTCGAGGAGCGGCTCGAGTCACTCTTCGGAGTGCTGGCGAAGTTCTACGAGCAGGACACCTACCTGGTGCAGGTGCAGATCCTCCTCGACCTGTCGGCCAACCCCAACATGTCGGCCCACGGTCGCCGAGCGGTCCGGCGCAACACCACCCAGGTCTTCGACTCGCACGCCCGTCCGCTCCTGGCGAGGACGCTCGGAGCGCTCTCCGCCGAGCACGACCTCGCCCTCTATGCGTTCCTGACCCTGCGCGGCTACCTCGTCTCCAATGCGATCTCCCGCCACATCGCCGAGTTGCCCGCCGGGGTCATCGGACGGCTGGCGATCACCGAGGATGACGATTCCAGCCCCGACAGCCCCGGTGCCGAGGAGGTGAGCGACCTCGTCGTGCAGGGCGTAGCCGCCGTCGTCCGGAGCAGGGCGGAGAAGCGCGGCTACGACGTCGACGTTGCCATCCTCGAGCCCCCTCCGGAGGCTGGCTGACGACCAGCCGGGAGCTTGACAGTCCCTTTCATAGTGACAACTATGCCTGCGGTGACCCCACGCCTGTCGACGTTCGTCTACCCGTGGGACCTGGCTCGCCTGGGCGTGGGGGGCACGCTGGAGCAGATCGCCGCCGAGGGCTTCGGTGCCGTGTACCTCGCCGCCACCTACCACCCCGTCGACGCGGTCTCACCGAGGGGCGGGCTCCTCCGCCTGTTCAGCAGCGGTCGGGGTGGGGTGTACTTCCCGGCCCGACGGGAGCGCTACGGCCGTATCCAGCCATCCACCTCCTCACCCGAGCTCGGCGCGGTCTGGCCCGAGGCCACCGCCGTCGCACGGTCGCTGGGTCTCGGTGTCGTTCCGTGGACGATCACGCTCTACCAGCCGTGGATCGTCGACGAACACCCTGACTGCGCCCGCGTGCTGCCCGGCGGCGACCGCATCGACGCCGGCGTGTGCCCGGCCAACGACGACGTGCGCGAGTACGTCACGGCACTCTGTGACGACCTCGTCGATCAGTTCGACGTCGGCACTCTCCACCTCGAGGGGGCGGCCGTTCCCACGTTCGACTACGGCTGGCTGCGACCGAGGCTGCTGATCGACCTGCCGAACCCGGCCCGGGAGCTGCTCGCGCTCTGCTTCTGCGCCAGCTGCCAGCGGCGCGCCACGAGTGCCGGCCTCGACGTCGAACGTCTCCGACGGCTGGTGAACGAGGCGGTCGCCGTCGAGATCGGCCTCGAACCGGCGAGCACGACATCCGACGGCAGCACCGCCATCGCGGATGCGGAGCTGCAGGCGTTCGCCGAGCTCTACGTCCGCGCGTCGGTCGAGCTGATCGCCGCCGTGGGCGAACGCGTGCGAGGCGCGGGCGCCCGCCTGTCGGGCATGCCCTGGACTCCGTTCTCCACCCTCCTCGCACGCGACGACGAGCTCCTCGACGAGATGCTCCGTCCGTTCGATCAGGTCATCGTGCGGCCGAGCGCGAGCGATCCGAGGACCAGTGTGGCGATCGCGAACCGAACCGCTCGCGGACTGGAGCTCGCCGTCCTCGTCACGCCGGCCGAGCTCAGTGCAGCGAATGCGACCTTCGGGGCGCCGGCCGTGACGACGGAGAATCGAACGACGGACACTCTCCGGAGCGCCGCCGAGATCGGTGCAGCCGAGATCATCGTCTACAACTACGGGCTGCTGCGCGACGTGGACATCCAGCGGCTCACAAAGGAGCAGACGTGAAGCTTCAGAACCAGGTGGCACTGATCTTCGGGGGTTCGTCGGGGATCGGTCGAGGGAGCGCCGAGGCGATGGCCGCCGACGGCGCGACAGTGGTCGTCGCCGACGTGGACGAGCAGGGAGGCGCCGAGGTGGTGGCGGGCATCGAGGCTCGAGGCGGGCGCGCCCTCTTCGTGTCCACCGACATCTCCGACGAGGACGCGGTCGCCAGGGCGGTCGCCACGACCGTCGAGCAGTACGGGACGCTCGACTCGGTGGTGACGAGCGCCGGTGCGGGTGGTCGCGAGTGGCACCGGGGCATCGACATCTTCCTCAAGGGCCCCTACTACGCCTGCCGCCACGCCATCCCCGTGATGGTCGAACGGGGAGGCGGCACCATCATCAACATCGGCTCGGTCGCCTCGCTGCGGGGCTCGATCCAGACGAGCGGGGTCGACGGCACCGCCTATCCGATGTCCAAGCACGCCGTCCTCGGCCTCACCAAGACGCTGGCCCTGACCTACGGACCGCAGAACGTCCGAGTGAACTGCGTCTGCCCCGGGTACGTCAAGACCGGGCTCACCAAGCGCCTCTACGAGTCACCGGAGTCCGAGACCCTCATCAAGGAGACCCTCCGCGTGCCGCTCGGACGATGGGGAGAGCCCGAGGACATCGGGAAGGTCGTGGCCTTCCTCGCATCGGACGATGCCGCCTACATCAGCGGGCAGGCGATCGTCGTCGACGGCGGCCTGACGGCGCGCTGAGAGACGGGGCCGCTGCGGTGGGCGCTGGCTGACCCACCACAGCCCCACCTCACAGGGTGCTAGGCCGCCGCCTGGCTCCGGGCGATCGCGGCGGCGACGGTGTGACCGAGGCTGACCGCTGGGAGCTCCTCGACGCTCACCGGGGTCGCGATCTCCTCGACCGTCGGCCCGATCTCGTCGGCGATCCGCTGGAGGGCGACGAGATCGAGCCCGTAGAGCTCGGCCGCGCTCAGCGACGTCATCTGGCGGACCTCGTCCTCGGGCACGTCGGAGAACAGCAGCCGCGCCGCCAGCTTGGTGTAGGGGAAGCTCCCCTCGTGGTGGGGGTAATCGATGCCCCACATGAGCCGGTCGGCCCCGAGTCGGTGCCGGGTCTCGATGTCAGCATCGACGGCGAGGGAGATGCCCACCCGGCAGTTCCGCCTGAAGTACTCCGACGGCGATCGGGTCAGCCCCTCGACGGCACGGTGGAACAGCGGGTAGGCGGTCGTTCCCTTGACGCTGCCCATGCGGACCGCGCCATCGAGGGCGGGGAGCTCGTCGGCGATCCAAACCGCGCCGGTCTCGGTGAACGCGAACTGCAGGTCGGGGAACCGTTCGAACACCCCGCCGAGCATCAGGTGGCCGAGACCGCGCCGGAAGAGGAGGCCGGTCTCGTAGGCCCCGACGGCAATCGCCGCGGGACCCGACTCGGGCGTCTCGGGCGGTCCGACCGCGATGGCGTGGCGGATGACGGGCAGGCCCGCATCGCAACAGGCCGCCCAGAACGGGTCGAGGCGGCGCTCGTAGAGGTTGACGAGGTTCAGCGCGTGGTCCGAGGGGACCAGGATGCCGGAAAGCCCAGCTTCCTTCGCCCAGCGGACCTCGGCGATGGCGTCGTCGAGGTCGGCGAGGAAGACCTGGGCCAGCCCCGCCCGGCGGCCGGGGGCCTGGGCACAGAAGGCGACCATCCAGCGGTTGTGCGCCTGTACGCCGGCCCAGCGATGGCGGTACTCGCCGTCGGGGGTTGCCGGCGACGGGGAGGTGATCGCGCTCGACGGGTAGAACGGAGGCACCGTGTTGGGGAAGAGGACCTCGGCGGCGATCCCCTCGCCGTCGAGGTGCTCGAGGCGCTTCGCGCTGTCCCAGTTGTACGAAGAGCCGGCCGACGCGACTCCGATCCGGATGTTGTCGTCGTCGAGATCGGCGAGCTCGTCGTCGTAGTCGGCCCAGGGCTCGGTGAAGCCCTCAGCCCACACGTCGAACTCGTCCCTGTACTGCTGGGCCAGGTACGGCCTGTAGTCCCAGAGCGCGGCGCCGGCGTGCCCGTCCGAGGAGATCATGACGTAGTGGGGTGAGTCGGTCTGGCCTGTAGTCATGGCGTTCCCCTGGCTTTCCCGCTCGACGCGGTGGTGACGGCCCGATATATAGTAGGTGCTATGCAGTGGCTGTCAAGCCGCTCGACGAGGGGGATGTCCCGAATGACCAACATCGTGATCGGCGCCGGATCCGGCATGGGTGCGGCGGCGGCCCGGCAGCTCGCCGACCGCGGGCCACTGGTGCTCGCCGACATGAACCTCGCCGCCGCAGAGTCGCTGGCCGCCGAGCTCGGCGGTGAGGCAACGGCCGTGGCCTGCGACGTGAGCGACCAGGACCAGCTCGACTCGCTCTTCGCCGGGGTCGACGACCTCGAGGCGCTCGTGCACACGGCCGGGTTGTCGAACTCGATGGCCAGCGGACGTCGCATCCTCGACGTGAACCTCATCGGGGTCGAACGAGTCATCCGTACGGCCGAGACCAGGCTGCGTGCGGGATCGGTCGGGGTCTTCCTGGCGTCGCAGTCGGGCTACATGCTGCCCGACGACCCCGGGCTGCTCGCCGCCCTCGACGACCCGCTGAGCGACGGCTTCCTCGACCGGCTCGACAAGTACTTCGAGGTCGACGAACCGACGCTCGCCTACCAGGCCTCCAAGCGCGGGGTGCACCGCCTCGTTCGCCACCACGCCAAGGCGTGGGGCACCAAGGGAGCCCGGATCGTGTCGCTGTCACCGGGGATCACCGACACCCCGATGGGCCGTGGTGAAGAGAACGCCCACCCGGAGATGCTCCGGATGATCGAGGCGAGCCCCAGCGGGCGACGCGGCACCCCCGAAGAGGTGGCACAGGTCATCGCCTTCCTCACGTCCCCGGCGGCCTCGCTGATCACCGGCAGCGACGTGCTCGTCGACGGCGGGATGGCCACGATCCTCCCCCGGGGGACCTGGAACGGGAAGCTCCGCAGCACAACCGCACCATGACGCCGAGCGACCGGCCGGCGACCGTCACCACGACAGGAGGACCGTCATGACCCAGCTCGAGATCCGACACCTCGACGCCGGCTTCGGCGCCGAAGTGACCGGCTTCGACCCGCGGGCGCTCGACGACCACGAGGTGCGCAGCGCGCTGCAGGCCGCGTTCGACGAGCGGTACCTGCTCCGCTTCCGCGACATCGACCTGACCCACCCCGAGCAGGTGCGGCTGTCGAGGATGCTGATCCGCGAGGAGAGCGCCGACGACCCCGACGCTCCGATGCCCGCCGACTCCTTCTACATCTCGAATCGCAAAGAGGACTCGGCGGCGCCGTTCGGCCGCCTGCAGTTCCACTCCGACACGATGTGGGCCGACGATCCCTTCCAGGTGCTCTCGCTCTACGGCGTCGAGGTCGAGCTGCCGACCGCCCCGACCACGTTCGTGAGCGCCGTCGAGGCCTGGGAGACCCTGCCGGCGGACCTGCGGTCCCGCGTCGAGGGGTTGCATGCCCTGCACACCGCAGGTGAGGTCAGGCGCGGCGACCTCACCGACGTGCTGGTCTCCAACGTCCAACGTCCGCCGACGACCATCGCGCCGATCGGACGCCCCCACCCCCGGACGGGCGACACGGTCCTCTACATCTGCGAGCAGATGACCAAGGAGATCGTGGAGCTGCCTCGCGACGAGGGCGAGGCGCTCCTCGAAGCCCTGTTCGTGCACCTCTACGATCCGGAGCGCACGTGGGAGCAGGACTGGCGGGCCCACGATTTCGTGGTGTGGGACAACATCGCCATGCAGCACGCCCGTCAGAACGTCGAGGTCGAGGGCCCGGCGCGAACCCTGCGCAAGGTGGCCAGCCCCGTGCCCAAGCTGAGCCCGGACCAGATGCCGTCGTTCAGCGCGCCGAAGTGAACCCCTTCACGCTCGAGGGCAAGGTCGCCCTCGTCACCGGCGGCGGGCGCGGGATCGGGGCCACGATCGCCAAGGTGTTCGCCGAGGCGGGGGCGTCCGTCGCCGTGACCGCCCGCACCGGCGCCGAGGTCGACGCGATCGCCGGGGAGATCCGTCAAGCAGGGGGCCGGGCGGTCGGCATCCCCGCCGACCTGTTCGACGTCGACCAGCTGGCCACGATCGTCGATCGCACGACCAGCGAGTTCGGCGGGGTCGACGTGCTCGTCAACAACGCCGGCGCCGGTGGCTCCCCGTCGTTCGTCGACACCCGGATCGCCGACCTCGAGAAGTCGTACCACCTGATGGTCTCGGTGCCCTTCGAGCTCACCCGGCTGGCCCTGCCGTCGATGCTCG
>DATDIY010000393.1:0-4322 GCA_036520815.1 Acidimicrobiales bacterium | reverse complement strand
TCCTGCCTCTGATGCCGGGCCGGTGCCGGCCCTGAACCCGGCGGACCGGCTCGTCATCTTCGACACGACCCTGCGCGACGGCGAGCAGTCGCCGGGCATCTCGCTCGACCAGGGCGAGAAGCTCGAGATCGCCGAGCAGCTTGCCCGCCTCGGCGTCGACGTCATCGAGGCCGGCTTCCCGATCGCCAGCCAGGGGGATTTCGAGGCGGTCAACGCCATCGCCCGCGGGGTCTCCGGTCCGGTCGTGTGTGGACTGTCGCGCACCGCGCTCGGCGACATCGACCGTTGCTGGGAGGCGATCGAGCCCGCTGCACGTCGTCGGATCCACGTGTTCATCGCCACCAGCGAGACGCACATGACCCACAAGCTGCGCATGACACGCGAGCAGGTGAAGGCCGAAGCCGCCGCCGGCGTGGCCCGGGCCCGCAGCTACACCGACGACGTCGAGTTCTCCCCGGAGGACGCCTCCCGGTCGGACTTCGACTTCATGTGCGATGTCCTGCAGATCGCCGTCGACCAGGGCGCCACCACGCTCAACATCCCGGACACGGTCGGGTTCGGCATCCCCGAGGAGTACGCCAAGCGCCTCGGCGACGTGCGGGCCCGGGTGACGGGCGACTACGTCATCTCCGCGCACTGCCACAACGACCTGGGTCTGGCGGTGGCCAACTCGCTGGCGGCCGTGCACGCCGGTGCCCGCCAGGTCGAGTGCGCCATCAACGGTCTGGGGGAGCGGGCCGGCAACGCCGCCCTCGAGGAGATCGTGATGGCGTTGCGCACCCGGTCCGACTACTTCGGTGGCGTCGACACCGGCGTGCGTTCCGAGGAGCTGGCCCGCACCAGTCGGTTGGTGAGCCGGCTCACCGGTTACCCGGTCCAGTACAACAAGGCCGTCGTGGGTCGCAACGCCTTCGCCCACGAGTCGGGCATCCATCAGCACGGGGTGCTCAACGAGCGCAGCACCTACGAGATCATGGATCCGGCCGCCGTCGGCCAGGGCGAGTCGAAGATCGTGCTCGGCAAGCACTCGGGCCGCCACGCCTTCGCCGATTCGCTCAAGAAGATGGGCTACGACCTCCACGGCGACGCCCTGAACCAGGTCTTCACCCGGTTCAAGGAGCTGGCCGACCGCAAGGTGGAGCTGAGCGACGCCGACCTCGAGGCGCTCGTCGCCGAGGAGATGGGCGACACCGTCCGGTACCGCTTCCAGCTGGAGTCGGTCGACTGCCGAGGCGGTACGACCACCACCCCGACGGCCACCGTCGTGCTCGACCACGACGGCGAGAAGCTGGAGGCAACCGCCGAGGGCGACGGCATGGTCGACGCCGCCTGCAAGGCCATCAAGCAGGCCACCGGGCTCGACGGCACGCTGACCGACTACTCGGTGACCTCGGTGACCGGTGGCGTCGACGCCCTCGCCGACGTCGCTCTGCGGTTCGAGGTCGACGGCCTGTCGATGCCCGGTCGCGGGCTGTCGACCGACGTGGTCGAGGCGTCGGCCCGGGCATTCCTCAACGCCATGAACCGCATCGTGCGCATCCGCGACTCGGGCGAAGACCCCACCGCCGTCGACCGCCCCGGCTCGCTCCGCCAGCTCTGACGCAAGGTCTGACGGCCTCGGGTCAGAGGCCGGGGAAGACGGAGCGGAGCTGGTCGAGCAGGCTGGCGTCGGCGACCACGACATCGTTCGGGGTGTGGTCCGGGTCGAGGCGGCCGTAGACCAGCCGGACGAACGACTCGGTCGGCATCATCAGGTCGACCGGCGGGATGGCGACGCCGGACTCCACGCGGACCTCGTCGTCACCGACGACGATCGCGATCGACTGCTCGGGGTCGGAGGTGGCGATGGTGATCGTGCGGGCCTCGCCGAGAGGTCGGGCGACGAGGCCGGCCAGCCACAGCGTCCGGTCCAACACGATGTCGAGACCTTCGGAGGCGAGCGGCGCGGCAGGATCGAGGGCCACCGCCACGTCCCACTCGTGCACGACGTGTTCCGCGAGTCGGGTGGCGACGAAGGTCTCGAAGGGGAGCTCCATGGGCCCCAGGGGCACGAGCAGGCTGGCCTGCCGACCGGGCGGGACCGTGGACAGCAGGGCGACGAGGGCGGTGTCAGCGGTCAGGCCGTCGTCGACCGCCTCGCGTGGCGACTTGGCCTCCCATGCCGCCCAGGTGCGCTCGTTCAGGTCGTCGGGCGACTCGACGCCGGCGAGCAGGTCGCTGATCCGCCGGGTGTGGAGCTCGGCGCCGGATCCCAGGTGGGAGCAGACCTGGGCGATCGTCCAGTCGGCCGGGTACGCCGGGCGGGCGACGTCGCTGTCGTCGAGCGGCGCCACCAGCGCGGCGAGCCGGTCGACCGAGGATCGGAGGGCATCCAGCGGTCCGGACATTCCGGCGCACCGTAGCGGCGGTTCACGACGGGGCGTCGTCAGACGCGTGCGTCATCCGGCGATCAGGCGAGGGGGATCCACGCCAGGTCGGCGAGAGTGGTCGGGTCGGACACCTTCACCCCGGCGTTCGAGACGGTCACCAGACGGCCGTCGGCCATCACCGTCCGCACGATCGGAGGATTCCAGGCGTAGGTCGCGGGGTCGGGCTCGATCGGCATCACGCAGTTGGCGTTCGGCGGGCACGGCGAGGACCCTCCGCCGCGGGTCGTCACCGCGGGGTGGCGGATCGTGCCCACCTGCTCGATGGCGGTGTCGGTGACCCGGGTGACGAGCACGGCGTTGCCGGGGACGGTCGAGATCTCCTCGGCTCCCGCACGGACACCTGCGCCCCATCCGGTGACGGGAACGGCGAGGAGCCGATCGGGCTCCCACCACAGCACGGCGTGGTGATCCTCCTCCGCCAACGACGAGGAATCGGGCACGACCAGGTTGGCCAGCCGCGTCGGCTGCCCGGGATCGGAGACGTCGAAGAGGCTCTCCTGGAATCCCGTCGTCCGGCCGGTGTCGGTGGCGTCCTGGCCGAGGCCGAGCACCCGACCCTCGCCGATCACCTGGAGGTAGGAGGAGAAGCCGGGGATCTTCAGCTCGCCCGCGACGATTGGCGCGGTCGGATCGTGGAGGTCGACGACGTAGAGCGGGTCGGTCTGGCGGAAGGTGACCACGTAGGCCAGCGGGCCGGCGAAGCGCACGCCGCGGATCTGCTCGGTCGGCCCGAGGCCGGTGACCTCGCCGACGGTGACGAGCTCGTCGTCCTGCAGGCGCAGCACGGTGACCCGGCTCTCGGTGACCTCGGCGGGCCGGTCCGGCAGTCGACCGCCGCCGGGGATCGCCGGCTCCGGTTGGCCCCACCACGAGCTCGGAAGGGTGGTCGACGCGACCCGCAGGTCGCCCTCGTGCTCGGACAGGGCGAACTGGTCGAGCAGCTGGCCCGGGACCGAACCCGATCCCTCGTAGGTCGCGGCCACGTCCGACGGAAGGGCGAACGAGTGCACCGCAGTGCGGACCTCGTCGGATTCCTCCGGGGTGGTCGTCGGGACAGAGGTCGTCGAGTCGGTGTCGTCGATCGAGGCGACCGAACCGGTCGCCTCCGGGTAGCGGGTGGTGGAGACGTAGAGGTGGTCGGGAGAGGCGTAGACCGTGCCGGCTCCCGCCACCACGGCGGCCGACGGCAGGGGCTGGGTGGCTCCGGCGCCGAGGTCGAGGCCGACCACCGTGACGACCTCGAACCCGCCGAACTGGGCCGGGTGGTCGACGGCGTCGCAGTCGACCGCGGCCGACGTGGACTCGGTGCCGTCGCGGCTGACCGACATCGACGGGAGCCAGTCCTCGAGGGTCGACTCGGCGACGATGGCCCGGTTGGCCTCCTCGGCCCGCCGCATCGACGACTCGTTGCCGTTCGAGGGGTAGACCCAGCCGAGCTCGGCGGGGAAGGAGCGCACCACGGTCCGCACCACGCCGTCGACCATGCGGGCGTCGACGTAGTCGCCGTCGACGACGACCTCACCGACCACCGCCGGCTCCGCCCCGAGGTCGACACGGTTGAGCACGGTGGTGGTGGCGGCGGCCATGATCACGCCGTCTCGGACGCCACCGCTCGCCGTCGGGCGCGTGCCGTAGGAGCGGTGGATCACGACCGCGTGCTCGCCCTCCACCATGAGCCCGACGGGTGAGCCCCCCGACTCGTCGCTCTGCAGATCGATGGTGGCGGTGACGGTGCCGGCGGCGAGGTCGACGATCTGCAGCGACCCGTTCACCACTGTGACGAGCCGGGTGCCGTCGGTCCACACCAGGTCCGGCTCGCCGATCCCAACCTCCTGGGTGTTGGTCGTCGACGTACCTCCGTCGGACCCGCTGTTCGAGGTCGGCGCCGAGGCG
>DATDIY010000392.1:0-17082 GCA_036520815.1 Acidimicrobiales bacterium | reverse complement strand
GAACAACGAGTTCGGCTTCGACTACCTGCGCGACAACATGGCCATGAGCCGGGCCGAGCAGGTGCAGCGGGGTCAGAACTACTGCATCGTCGACGAGATCGACTCGATCCTCATCGACGAGGCCCGCACGCCGCTCATCATCTCGGGCCGCATCGCCGACGCCGCCAAGATCTACTACCAGTTCGCCTCGATCGTGCGGGGCCTCAAGCGCGACGTGCACTACGACGTCGACGAGGAGAAGCGCACGGTCGCTCCCACCGACGACGGCGTGGAGGCGGTCGAGAAGGCCCTCGGCGTCGAGAACATGTACGACGAGGTCTCCCAGAACCTCGTGCACCAGCTGCAGGCCGGGCTGCGGGCCAAGGAGCTGTTCAAGCGCGACAAGGACTACGTCGTGCAGCACGGCGAGGTGAAGATCGTCGACGAGTTCACCGGGCGCATCCTCGAGGGGCGGCGCTGGTCCGAGGGTCTGCACCAGGCCGTCGAGGCCAAGGAGGGGGTGAAGATCAAAGAGGAGAACCAGACCCTCGCCACGATCACCCTCCAGAACTACTTCCGGATGTACGAGAAGCTCGCCGGCATGACCGGTACGGCCGAGACCGAGGCCGCCGAGTTCGCCAGCACCTACGACCTGCAGGTCGTGCCCATCCCGACGCATCGGCCCATGATCCGCCTCGATCAGGGCGACCTGATCTACAAGGGCGAGGATCCGAAGTTCAACGCGGTGGTCGACGACATCGTCGAGCGCCACGAGGCCGGCCAGCCGGTGCTCGTCGGCACCATCTCGGTCGAGAAGTCGGAGAAGCTCTCGCGCTTCTTGTCCAAGCGCGGGGTCCCTCACGAGATCCTCAACGCCAAGCTGCACTTCCGGGAGGCCGAGATCGTGGCCCAGGCCGGTCGCCTCGGTGCTGTCACCGTGGCCACCAACATGGCGGGCCGCGGGGTCGACATCCTGCTCGGCGGCAACGCCGAACAGCTGGCCCAGCGAGACACCAAGGCCGAGGGTCTCGACCTCGAGACCGAGGAGGGCGAGGCCCGGGTCGCCGAACTGCTGGCCAAGTACGGGCCGGAGTGCAAGGCCGAAGGCGACAAGGTCCGCGAGCTGGGCGGCCTGTACGTGCTCGGGACCGAGCGCCACGACAGTCGCCGGATCGACAACCAGCTTCGCGGCCGGTCCGGTCGTCAGGGCGACCCGGGGGAGAGCCGCTTCTACCTGTCCCTCGAGGACGACCTGATGAGGCTGTTCGCCACCGGCGCCATGAACTGGGTGATGGGTAAGACCCTCGACGACGACGTGCCGATCGAGGCGAAGATGGTCTCCAAGGCCATCGAGCGGGCGCAGAACACCGTCGAGCAGCGCAACGGTGAGATCCGCAAGAACGTGCTGAAGTACGACGAGGTCATGAACCAGCAGCGCAAGGTGATCTACGCGCGCCGCGACCAGATCCTCGATGCGGCCGACCTGCGCGAGGAGTCGCTCGGGTACCTGGCCGAAGCCGTCGACGGAACCATCTCCGCCTACTGCGTGAGCGACCATCCCGAGGAGTGGGACCTCGACGGGCTCCACAACGACATCGCCACGTTCTGGCCGCTCGAGGCGAGGATCGACCACCTCCGCGCCTGCACCACGACCGATGAGCTCTATGACGTGTTGATGGGTGAGGCCACCGCCCACTACGAGGCACGCGAGGAGGAGTTCGGCGCCGAGACCATGCGCCAGGTCGAGCGGCAGGTGATGCTGCGGATCATCGACCAGAAGTGGCGGGAGCACCTCTACGAGATGGACTACCTCCAGGAGGGCATCAACCTCCGGGCCATGGGGCAGAAGGACCCGCTCGTCGAGTGGCAGCGTGACGGCTTCGAGATGTTCGGGGCCATGATGCAGGGGATCGCCACCGACTTCGTGAAGTACGTCATGCACGCCCAGGTCACGGTGGCCGAGCCCAAGCTCGACACGCCGACGCCCATCGGGAACCTGCGCTACACCGCACCCACCGACCCCAGCGAGGCGCCCAGCACCATGCAGGCGGCCGCCAGGGCTCAGGCGGCGGCGGAGGGCACCGCCCCGCCGGCGGAGGCGGCCGAGGAGGTCGTGAACACCCCGGTGGTGAAGACCGAGTGGGACAAGACACCTCGGAACGCGCCCTGCCCGTGCGGATCGGGCAAGAAGTTCAAGCTGTGCCACGGCGCGTCGTGAGGCTGGTACGAACCCGATGAAGGACTACTCCGACGAGATCGCCGCGCTGCGACGCCGCCTGGAGGAAGCCCACAGCTACCTCCGCATCGACGAGCTGACCGCAGCACGTCCCCAGTTGGAGACCGAGGCCAGTCGCCCCGATCTCTGGGACGACCAGGAGCGGGCCAAGAAGGTCAACGCCGAGCTGGTCGCCGCCACCGACGACCTCGAGCTCTACGCCTCCCTCGAGGAGCGCATCGAGGACGCCGAGACGCTGTTCGAGCTCGGGCGAGAGGAGGCCGACGACTCGGTCGAGGCCGAGGTGGCCGACGCGCTGGCTGCCGCCCGAACGAGCTTCGAGGAGCTCGAGCTGCGGGCCCTGTTCACTGGCGAGCACGACGAGCTGAACGCCATATGCGAGATCCAGTCGGGCGAAGGCGGGGCCGATGCCCAGGACTGGGCCAACATGCTGCTGCGCATGTACCTGCGCTGGGCGGAGCGGCGGGGGTTCGACGTCGAGCTCGACGAGGTCTCACCCGGCAACGAGGCCGGCATCTCCTCGGCCACGTTCCTGGTGAACGGCCGCCACGCCTACGGCCGGCTGCGCTCCGAGCACGGCGTGCACCGCCTGGTGCGCATGTCGCCGTTCAACGCGCAGGGCAAGCGCCAGACCGCTTTCGCCGCGCTCAAGGTCACGCCGTTCCTCGAGGACGTGCCCGACATCGAGATCGACGAGAAGGAGCTGCGCATCGACACCTACCGCTCGTCGGGCGCCGGTGGCCAGCACGTCAACGTGACCGACTCGGCGGTGCGGATCACCCACCTCCCGACCGGCGTCGTCACCTCGTGCCAGAACGAGCGGAGCCAGCACCAGAACAAGGACCGCGCCATGCAGATCCTGCGGGCCAAGTTGGCCGAGCTCCAACGTGAGGAGCGCGAGGCCGAGCTGAACTCCATCCGGGGGGTGCAGCGCTCGGTCGGGTTCGGCTCCCAGATCCGCTCCTACGTGATGCAGCCCTACCAGATGGTGAAGGACCTCCGATCGGAGTACGAGGTCGGCAACGTCGAGTCGGTCCTCGACGGCGATCTCGACGGCTTCATGGAGGCGTTCCTGCGGTGGGAGCGCGCTGAGGCCGCCCCCGCCAGCGAGTAGCTCAGGCGAGGGCGACGAGGTCGAGGGACTCCCGGGAGAAGTAGTCCAGCTGGCCCTCGGGCATGAGCAGCACCCGGTCGGGCGCCAGGGCCTCGACGAACTCGACGTCGTGGCTCACCACCACCATCGTCCCGGGCCAGGCGGCGAGGGCGGCTCCGGTCGCGGTCCGCGACATGGGATCGAGGTTGTTCGTCGGCTCGTCGAGCAGGAGCAGGTTGTGGCGTCCGCCCACCAGCTGCGCGAGCGCCAGCTTGGTCTTCTCGCCGCCCGACAGCGTGCCGGCATCCTGGAACGCCTTGTCCCCGCTGAGGCCGAACATGCCCATCAGGGCTCGGAGGTGTTCGTCGCCGAGGTCGGCCTGGTCACGCATGTGGTCGAGCAGGCTCCGTCCCGACTCGATGCCCTCGTGCTCCTGGGCGTAGTAGCCGGCGGACACCCGGAGGCCCAGCTCCACCGTGCCGAGGTCGGCCTGGAGCTGTCCGGCGAGCACCTTCAGCAGGGTCGTCTTGCCGGCGCCGTTGAGACCCATGATCAAGAGGCGCTCCCCGCGGCCGACGTCGAAGCTCACGTCGGCGAAGACATCGAGAGCGCCAAAGCTCTTCCACAGCTCGGTGGCGGTGAGCACGGTGCGGCCCGACGAGGCCGGGGGAGGGAAGCGCAGGTCGAGGGAGCGGCGGCTGGCGGGCCCCTCGACCTTGTCGTCGCTGAGTCGGGAGACGCGTCGGTCGAGCGTCTTGGCGACCCGGGCCCGCTTGGCGGTCTGGCCCCGCATGCTGTCGGCGAGCTGTGAGAGGCGATGGATCTCGCGCTCCTGCTGCTCGGCGACCTTGGCCAAGCGCTCCTCGTCGCGTTCCCGGGCGGTCAGGTACTGGGTGTAGGTGCCGCGGTACTCGACCAGCTCACCGATGGCCTCCTCGTGCTCGCGGTCGAGGTGGAGGACGCGGGTGATGGCTTCGTCGAGCAGGTCGAGGTCGTGGCTGATGACGAGTAGGGCGCCCCGGTAGCTCCGCAGGAAGCGCAGGAGCCAGTCGCGGGCGTCGGCGTCGAGGTGGTTGGTCGGTTCGTCGAGCAGGAGCAGCTGGGATCCGGCGAACAGGATGCGGGCCAGCTCGAGACGGCGACGCTCCCCGCCGGAGAGCGCGCCGATGGGGAGGTCCAGCCGGTCGGAACGAAGACCGAGCCCGTCGATCAACCGCCGTGCCTCCGACTCGGCGGCGTACCCGCCGTCGGTCTCGAAGCGCTCCTGGGCTGCCGAGAACCGGGCGATGTTGCGCTCGCTCGGGTCCTCCTCGAGTGCGACGCGCAGCTTCTCGATCTCGTCGGCGGCGACGTCGAAGCCGCGGCCCGAGAGCACGTGGGCCAGGCTGTTGGTGTCATCGGGAACGGCATCCTGGCGGGGATCCTGCGAGAGGTAGCCGGCTTCTGTCGGGCGCCGCACCGATCCCGCACGCGGCTCGTCGTCGCCACCGAGCACGCGGAAGAGGGTCGTCTTGCCGGCGCCGTTGCGGCCGACCAGGCCGACCTTGTCGCCCGCGCTGACCTGGAACGCGACGCCGTCCACGACGGTCTTCCCGCCGATCTCGACGACCAGGTCCTTGACGATGAGCACCGGGCCAGTCAACCACCGGCTCGAGGGGCCTCCCGTCCGAGGTGCCGCATGGCACACGACGTCGGCGTCACGGCGCGTGAGAAGTCACGCTCCAACCGCCACTGAACGTCAAATTTGAGGTTCAAGAGAGGCCCTACGGGTGCCGATCACCTCTCTGCGACCTCTGTACCCGGAGGTGGACCGCCTGACCCAGGGAGACCAGGGATGTCGACTCAGCTCGGGGCCCGCCCACGCTGGGTCGCCTCGCGCCTCTGGGTGATCGTGGGGGTGTTCGGGCTGCTCTGGGCGACGTTGCACGGCCTCGGGGTCCTCGACGCCAGTGGCTCGCTGACCAAGGTCCTGGGTGCCGTGATCGCCGTGGTCGCGACCGTCATCGGCATGCGTCTCTGGCGACCGACCCCGGTCTGGCCGTGGCGGACCGTGCTCGCCGCCCTGGGGCTGTTCGCGGTGGAGCTGGGCCTCAAGCTCGTTCTCGACTCCGGCGGCGGCGAGGGCTCGATCATCCCCGACCTGTTGGCCCTCCCGGCCTACATCCTGTTGGCCGTCGGGGTGGCCGGCGTCGCCGGCGTCGGACGGGGCGAGCGCGACGACGTGGACGCGGTCCTCGACGCCGTCATCACCGCCCTCACCGTCCTCTCGGTCGTGTGGGTGTTCGTCGTGGTCCCGTTCCTCGACCGCGGGGGCTCGTCCACCACCTTCGAGATCTTGCTGGTGGCCTATCCGGTGGGATCCCTGGTGGTCTTCGCCATGGGGGCCCGGCTCATGTTCGGCAAGGGCCGCCGCACGGCGCCGGCCATGCTCCTGTGCCTCCTCGCCATCTTCGCCCTCCTGGTCGGCGACGTCGCCTATGCCATCACCGATGGCGGCATCTTCGAGGTGCCGTCGAGCCTCCAGAACGTGCCCTACTTCCTCGCCCTGGTGGGCTACGCCGTGGCCGTGCTCCATCCGACCATGGCCCAGATCGGCGTTCGGCGTCCCTCCGACGAGATGGCCCCCACCCGCACCCGGCTCCTCGCCGTCGCCCTGGCCCTGTGCGTGTCGAACGTCGTGCTGTTCATCGGCGTCGGGTGGGGTGACGCCGTCAACCGCGTCGCGCTGGGAGTGATCACCACGTTGCTGGTGGCCGCTGCCGTGCTCCGCATGACCCGTGCCCTCCGGGAGCACGCGGCGTCGCAGACCCGGCTCGCCTACCAGGCGACCCACGACGCGCTCACGGGCATGCCCAACCGGACGTTCCTCGCCGAACAGCTCCAGCGGCTGCTGATCGGCCAGCAGGCGACCGACGGGGCGGTGTCGTTCCTCCACGTCAACATCGACCGCTTCGGCCTCGTCAACGACACGATGGGCCACTCCGTCGGCGACGAGCTGTTGAAGGCCGTCAGCCGCAGGCTCCTCGAGAACGTGCGCGGCTCCGATGTCGTCGGGCGCATCGGTGGCGACGAGTTCGGGATCGCCGTGCCGGGCCTGGCCGACGAGGACCGGGCTCACGACTTCGGTGAACGGGCCCGCCTCCTGTTCCACACCCCGTTCCGGGTCGACGGCACCGAGGTGATGGTCACCGCCAGCGTCGGCGTCGCCCATCAGGCCGCGCGCGTCGGCGACGCCGGGCTCCTCCTACGAGACGCCGACACCGCGGTGAGCAACGCCAAGGCGCTCGGCGGCGACCATGCCATCCTCTGCGACGACTCGATGCGCCAGGCGGTCGCCGGCCGGCTCCACTTGGAGCGTGAGCTGCGTCATGCGCTCGAGCGTGGTGAGCTCAGCCTTCACTACCAGCCGAAGGTCGAGCTGGGTGAGGAGCGGGCCGTAGGTGTCGAGGCGCTCCTGCGGTGGACGCATCCCGAGATGGGGATGGTCCGCCCCGACACCTTCATCCCGATCGCCGAGGACACCGGCATGATCGTCGAGATCGGGGCCTGGGCTCTCGACCGGGCCTGCGCCGACGTGGCCCGACTCCGCGACGAGTACTCCATCACCAGCCTCCGCGTCTCGGTGAACGTCTCGGCCCGCCAACTGCGGAGCGACTCGCTCGTCGACACCGCCGCCCGGGCGCTGGTCGAGCACCGGGTGCCGGCGAGCGCGCTGTGCATCGAGCTCACCGAGTCCGTCCTCATGGAGAACCTCGATGCCGTCTCGACGCAGCTGAAGATGCTCCGCGCCCACGGCACGCAGGTGTCGATCGACGACTTCGGCACCGGCTACTCCTCCCTCGCCTACCTCTCCAGCCTCCCGGTCGACGAGCTCAAGATCGACCGGACCTTCGTGCAGGTGCTCGATGACGATCCGCACGCGGTCGACGTGATCGGCGCGGTGGTCACACTCGCCAACGCTCTCAACATCCGAACCGTGGCCGAGGGCACCGAGACCCGCGACGAGGTCGATCGCCTGAAGGCCCTCGGCTGCGACGAGGCGCAGGGCTTCTTCTTCGCCCGGCCGGTCCCGTTCGAGGAGCTCGCCGCGACGCTCACCCGGATCGGCCTCGCTGTGCGCCCCGCGCTGCGAGCCGTTCCCGAGCGACCGCTCAGCGCCCGCACCATCGCCTGACCAGCGCCCCAGGTCCCCGCCGGTCAGGGCGGAGGCGTGCTCACGAACCCCGAGGTTCCGGGAGTTGGCGGCGAAGCAGGCCCTCGGGTGTCAGGAACTCGGGCGGGGTGCGCTCGAGGAGGAAGGCGGCGAACTCGCGACGACGGGCGAAGGTCCGTGGGTCCTCCTCCTCGGAGGGATGGATCAGCCGGTCGAAGTTGTCGGGGATGCGGATGTGCATCGGGACGACGGTGCTCCCGAGCAGGAACGTCGGGTGACCGACGATGTCGATGCTGCTGCCGAAGAGTCGGGAGAGCTTCCGGGAGAGGCTGACGTCGCAGGCCATGATCCAGTGCCGGTGGCCCGCTCTCAGCGAGTAGACACCCATCTCCCGGTAGAGGTGAAGTGTCGCCGTCGGGTTGGCTCTCATCGACTTGGCCAAACCGGAGATCTCGACGACGGTTCCCAGAGGGGAGGTCTCGAGCTCCTCGCGCAGTTCAGGGACGATGTCGCACTCCGCCGCGGTCTGGAGGGCGGTTGCGCCGAGGCTCCCAGGGTCGAGCATCCGACCCGACACCACCAGCTGGTCCGATCCGCTGTGCAGGTCCTTGACGCCGAAGTACACGGCCAGCGGGTGCCAGGGGTCGAACGACTCGTTGAGTACGCCGCTGTCGGTGAGGTCGATCGGGCCGGCCCACCCCTTCTCCTTGTAGACGGTGGCGTGCAGTTGACGAGCCATGGCGATGTCGGAGGGATCGAGGAGCACGGACGCCAGGTAGCGGTCGTGATCCGCCGAGACCAGCTTCACCACGTGATCGGACTCCTTCGCTCGCCGTCGATCCCTATGGGCGGGATCCCGTCCGTCGTACCTGGTCGTGCGAGGCATTGACGTCTCCGACGGTGGATCCTATTGGAGCTGCGAGCTGCGCACCGCGACGGCGCGCTCTCCGAGGGTGGTCGAGGTCAGTTTGACGACCCGGACGCCCACGGTGGTCGCGGGTCGACGGGGTCGGTCGGTGGCCCGAGGTAGGTGGCGACGGGATCGCCCTGCCGTCGAACCTGTTCGACCCGGGCCAGCAGATCCTGGTCGACGCCGGCCACCCCGGCGGCTCCGGTGTCGACGCCGCCACCTCCGGTCGCGAGCGCCTCAGCCAGGTCAGGACGGCCGGCCGCTACGAGCTGGGCGTGCAGCTGGGCGATGTCGGCCAGAACGACGAGCCGATCGGGTAGCGCAAGGGGGTCCCACCCGGCCAGGCGGGTCACCTCCGGGCGAGCCATCCACTCGGTCGCGGCGTCCGCGCTCACGACCCACAGGGTCGCGACCGGCGTGCGTTGCGTGGAGGATCGCTCGGGACCCAGGCGATAGGCGTCGTCGGGGCTGGCGACCACTTCGATCCCGTTGCGCTCGAGCTCGAGGCGCACCGAGTCGGCCATGGTGCCCCACACCGAACCGGTGGCGACCACCAGCAGCGGCCCGCTTCCTCGTACTGCGTCGACGGTGGGTTGGAGCAGGTGCTCCAGCACCGCGGTCGATGACGGATCGGGCGTCGGGGCGTCGTCGGCACCGCCCGCGGTGCGAAGCGTCGCCGACAGGGTCACGAGGACGAGGAGCGGGGCGACCAGCCAGGGGAGCGCGGCCCGCGCTCGACGGGGCACCCTCGCCCAGTGAGCAGCGGCGAGTCCCGCGCTCCACATCGTCGACAGCCACCAGAGGCAGGCCACGACCCACCACCACCGCACCAGGTACCCGAACACCGGGCCCGTGATGCGGCTGGTCGCGACGACCCCGGAGATCGCCAGAACGGCGACCAGGACCTGGAACCGCACTGCAGACCGCTGCCGGGCGGCCGTGGCTGCCAGCAGGGCGAGCGCGAACGCCGCCATCGGTAGCGCGAGCGCGCCGACGTCACCGCCGAGGATGGCGCCGTCGTCGTCGTTCGCCTCGCGGTCCCCGAGCCAGGGGGCGTCGATGAGGGCGAGGTGCCGGGCGGCCTGGCCGACCCCGGCCGACAGGCCCGCGGTGGCCTGGTCGCTGGTGGTGAAGTAGCGGGCGGTGTCGGTGAGGTTCCCGGTGCCGGCGACCTCGTCGAGGGCGACCGGTGCCCAGCAGACCGCCACGATGCCGATCGTCAGCGCGAGAAGGGCGCGGCGCGAGCCGATGTCGCGAGGGAGGAGAGGTCGCTCCGCGCGCGCTCGCCACGCCATCACCGCTGCGGCCGAGCCGACCGATGCGACCACCACCGCGTAGCCGACGTGGCTCTGGACGAGGAAGGAACCGACCCCGATGGCGGCCGGCCAGATCCACCGGTCGCCCTCGGCAGCGGACCAGGCGAGGAACACGAACAGCGCGAGCGGCAGGATCGTCACGTAGGGGTTCCACGGATCGCGCAGCAGGGCGGGTCCGATCGAATGGAGCAGGACCGCCATCGCGGCGCTCGTACCGAGCAGAAGGGGCCACCGGCCCCGTCGCCAGGCGACGAGCAGCACGGCGACGACTGCGGTGGCGTTGAACAGTCCTGTGGCGGCGAGCAGTGCCACGGGTCGGTCGCCCAGCAAGTGGTAAGCGGGCGCCAGGATCCAGTACAGGAGAGGCCCCGGGTGGTTCCAGCCGTACCGGGAGTACGGGCCGACAAGAGGCGTGTTGCGCCCGACGTCCTCCACCCGCAGGTTGAGCACTGCCCAGTCGCCGGTCGGACGCCACAGCTCGTCGAGCGCGGCACGCGCCGCCTCGAGGACGGGCCAGGCCACGACCGCCACCACGACTCCGACCAGCACCAACTGGGCGGCGCGCCACCCGGGCGTGCGGAAACGGCCGGTCCGCGCCGGACGTGGGTCGGTGGGTCGACCGATGGTCGAGGTCGGCTGGCTCATGGGCGTCGTCGGGGGGATCCGGGGGTGGGATCGGCCTGACGGCCGGTCGGTCAAGGGTATCGGACCGTGCTCCACCGTCTCCGCCGCCCTCGACACTGCGTTCGAGGGCGGTCCGCTCCGCACAACGCCACCACCACCCGTTGGGTGCCGGGCGGAGCGAACCGCCGACGATGCACTACCCGCCCACCAGATCGCACAGACCAGGGTGGAACCGTTGGCGTCGGCTGGGCAGACTGCCGCAGCGCGCTGATCTGATCGAGACCGGAGCCCGATGCCAGACCCCGAGCGACGAGCGTCAGATGAGCGGGCCCCCGATCCAGGGGCGCAACCGTCTCCCGACCGTGCCCGGGGAGACGCACCGGTCGTTGCGGGGCACCTGGTCGTGTTGCTGCACGGCCAACCGGGCGGCGCCGAGATCTGGCAGCCGGTGGAGGCTCGCTTGGCCGGTCGCGGCCTGCGGCTGCTCGCCGTCGACCGTCCCGGCTACGGGGCCTCGCCGTTGGAGCCGGGCGGTTTCGGGCACAACGCGGATGCCCTCGTCGGCTTGCTGGAGCGGAGCGGTCCGCCAGCGATCGTGGTCGCCCACAGCTGGGCCGCCGGGCCCGCCATCGTCGCGGCGCGTCGTGCGCCCGACCTCGTGGACGGTCTGGTGTTGTGCGCGCCGGTCGGTGACCCCAGGTCGGTGACCGCCCTCGACCGCCTCCTGGGCGGGACCAGGGTGGGGCGGGGGTTGCTGCGTGTGGGCCTTGCCGTCGGCGGCTGGCTCGTGGCCCGGCCGGGAGGTTCCCGGCTCCTGCCGGCGGCTGGCCTCGGGCACCTGGGTGATGGTGAGGCCCGTTCCGCGACCCGACCGGCCCGGGACCGCCGGGCCCGGCGAGCGGCCGCGGTCGAGCAGACCGCGCTCATCGAGGAGCTCGTCGAGGTGCGGCGGGCGGCCGGTCATGTCCGGGCCGCCACGGTGGTCCTCACCGGCACCGAGGACACGGTGGTGACGCCGTCAGCAGCCATGGCCCTTGCCGCGCTGATCCCCGGAGCTCGCGTCGTCGACCTCGAGGGTGGGCACCTCCTCCCGGTCGAGCAGCCCGGCGCGGTGGCCGATGCGGTCATCTCGTTGGCGCGCGCAGCATCGGTCCCCGAGCGCCGCGGTAGGGGCTCCTAGCGGCCGGCGAGCGCTCGCTCGAGCTCTGTCTTCGACATCTTCGACCGGCCCGGGATCTTGCGGCGCTTGGCCTCGTCGTAGAGGTCGTCGTACGTGCGCCCTTCCTCCGAACCGTTGCCGCTCGGGCTGTTGCTGGCGAGCCGTTCGGTGGCGGTACTTCGGGGCATTGGTCGCTCCTCGTCTCTCTCGACGGTCCGGTCTTGGGCTCTTTACCCCCCTCGTCGGTCGATGAGACCCCGCCGTCAGAACAGTGACGGCGACGGTGCTGGTGGGCTGGTCGGGCGACGCTCGGGCGGAGAGGCTGTGGCACCGTGGGAGGGTGACCAACCGCGAGGTACCCGTGCCTCCGTCGTCGTTCCGGGCCGACGAAGCCCCGTCCCTGGTCGATGCCGTCGTCGTGGGCTCGGGCCCGAACGGCCTGGTCGCCGCCAACTTCCTGGCCGACGCCGGCTGGGATGTCGTCGTGCTGGAGGCCGCCGACGAGCCAGGGGGTGCCGTCCGGACCTCCGAGGTCACCGCACCCGGGTTCGCCAACGATCTGTTCAGCAGCTTCTACCCCCTGGCCGCAGCGTCACCGGTGATTCGCGGCCTCGACCTCGAACAGCACGGCCTGCGCTGGGTCCACGCCCCGGACGTGCTCGCCAACCCCGTTCCCGACGGCCCCACGATGGTGCTCTCGCTGGACCTGGGGCGCACCGCCGCGACGCTGGACGCCTTCGCCCCTGGCGACGGCGACGCCTGGCGACAGCTGTACTCCCGGTGGACGGAGATCTCCGAGCCGGCTGTCGCGGCCCTTCTCACGCCGTTCCCGCCGGTGGCGGCCGCAGCTCGCCTGGGTCGCCGGGTCGGCCCGAGTGGCCTGCTCGATCTGGGCCGACTCGCCGTCGCGCCGGTACGCCGACTCGCCGAGGAGACCTTCGCCGGTGCCGGCGGGGGCCTGTTGCTCGCCGGCAATGCCCTCCACGCCGACTTCGTCCCGGAGTCGGCTGCGGGAGGCCTGTTCGGCTGGTTCCTGGCGTCCCTCGGCCAACAGTTCGGGTTCCCGGTCCCGCAGGGGGGAGCCGGGCGTCTGCCGGCGGCGATGGTTGCCCGGCTGCGGCGCCGTGGGGGCCGCGTTGTCACCGCATGCCGCGTGTCCTCCGTCGTGGTCGAGGGTGGGCGCGCCGTCGGCGTCGTGACGGCGGACGGGAACCAGATCCGGGCTCGGCGTGCCGTCCTGGCCGATGTCGGCGCCCCGCAGCTGTATCTCGAGCTGCTCGATCGCTCGGTGGTACCGGCCCGGACCCTGGACGACCTGCGTCGCTTCCAGTACGACGCCGGCACGGTGAAGGTGGACTGGGCCTTGCGTGCGCCGATCCCCTGGTCCGATCCGGTGATCGGTCGGGCCGGAACGGTCCACCTCGCTGACTCCATGGACCATCTCTCGCGCTACGGCTACGAGCTCGCCACCGGTCAGATCCCGTCGGAGCCGTTCCTGCTGGTCGGTCAGATGACGACCACTGACCCCACCCGTTCGCCGGCGGGCACCGAGGTGGCCTGGGCCTACACCCATGTGCCAGGCCAACCGCGGGGCGACGCCGGAGGCGAGGGGATCGACGGACGCTGGGACCAGCGATCGACCGATCGTTTCGTCGATCGCATGGAAGGGCGGATCGAGCGCCTGGCCCCCGGATTTCGGAGCCGCATCCTGGCCCGCCATGTGCTGACGCCACCTCGGATGGAGGCGATCAACCCCAACCTGGTGCACGGGGCGATCAACGGCGGTACCGCGCAGATCCACCAGCAGGTGGTGTTCCGTCCCACCGTCGGGCGAGGGCGGGCCGAGACCCCGGTCGCCGGGTTGTTCCTGGCGTCGGCGTCGGCTCACCCCGGCGGTGGGGTGCACGGCGCGCCGGGCTCCAACGCGGCGAGGGCGGCGCTCTGGGCGGACAGGCGGCGGCGTCTGCTGGCCGCGGTCCCGTGGGCGGTCCGGCCCCGGCGCTGACCGGTCGGGCATCGTCCCGCCCGTTCGCCGGTCAGGCGGTGGCGGAGCGTTCCTCGGCCAGGTCCCGCAGGCTCTGCAGCGAGATGGCGTTGCGGCCCCACAGGGAGATGCCGACGAGGGGTCGGGTGAGCGGGTTCCACAGGGCTCGTACGAGGCCGCCGGACGGCTCCTCCTCGAAGGCCACATGGCTTCCGCCGTCCGGGTTGGCGGCGACGGTGATGTGCACGCGGGCCGAACCGAGCGGCCCCATGAAGGCGTGGAGGACCAACTCGTGGGGCGGCTCGTTGCGAACCACGCGGGTTCGGTCCCGGATCGTCACCGGACCCCAACCGAGCGTGTGGTGGAACGACGAGCCGGGCGTCGGCCAGTCGGCGTCGACGCCGCGGATGTGGCGGGCACCGACGAGCCAGCGCGGGTAGCTCTCGGCGTCGATCAGGGTGGCGTGGACCGCCGCAGGGGGAGCGTCGACGTCGATGGTGGTGGCGGTCATGGCGCGATGGGATCCGGGTCCGGTCGGGGGTCGATCGGCGTCGGTTCCTCGGGAGGTACGACCGGGTCGGGAGTCGGCCCCGGCGGTCCGGGGACCAGCGGCGCCGGTTCGACTGGCTGGGGGTCGGGGAGTATCGGACTCGGTTCGTGGACCGGAAGGATGGTCATGGACCGCACCTACCCGCTGAGGAGGTGGCCAGCACGCCGGGACGCTCGCTGACCACCGCAGCCCACGGCAACCCACCGCAACGCAGTGAGGAGCCGGGGAGGCCCTCCGGCAGGCGGGCGGAGGGCCTCCCGGCTCCAGGAGCAGCTGGCGGCGGACGAGCTCGCGGACCGCAGGTGGGAAGTGATCCACGGGCTGGCGTGGGAGCGACGTCGGCGTCCGCCCCCGGATGCTCGACGCGGACCTTCCCGCGACGAGCGACCGGTAGACCTCGACCGGTGGGCCCCATTCAAATGGCGGCCCCTCCGTGCTCCGCATGCCTGGTTCTGGGGCGAGCGGGCTCGGGGTAAGTCGGTTCAGGAGTGGGCTGTCACCGGACCGCTCGCGGAGTCCTTCCGTGCTCTGGCCCTCGCCGGAGACCACCGCCCGACCGAAGGTAGGATTCAGCCGTGTCACCGGAGCTCGAACAGCCCCTGACCATCAACGTGCACCGGGAAGGCGCCGAGGCGACGCTCACCTTGCAGGGGGAGCTCGATCCCCACACCGCGCCGATGCTGGCCGACGAGATCGATGGGTCGGTCCACGACGGCGCCACGACCGTGGTGCTGGTGCTGACAGGTCTCGGTTTCGTCGACTCGGCGGGCCTCCGGGTGATCATCTCCGCCGACCGGGCGCTCTCCGAGCAGGGCGGTCGGCTCGTGCTGCGGGCCCCGAGCGACAACGTGCGGCGTCTGCTGGAGATCACGGGCCTGCTCGATCACCTCCACACGGATTGAGCGTGCCGGGCGACGTCGCCGGCACGTGGTGCCGCACCGGTCATCCCGGGCGGTCCTCGTGCGTTCTCGAAAGGATCCCCGATGGTCGTTGACGACAACCCTGTGCGCCTGGTCATACCGGCGCGGGCCCGGTTCCTCCGGCTGGCCCGGCTCACCGCTGCCGGGATCGCCGGCGACCTCGGCTTCGGGCTCGATGCCATCGAAGACCTCCGAGTTGCGGTCGACGAGGTGTGCGCGGCGCTGATCGACGGGGTCGACGGTGACACTGAGCTCGAGCTCGTCTACCAGGCCACGTCCGACGGCCTGGTGATCGAGGGAACCTGCACGAACGGCGGCGGGGTGCCCGAACTGCACCCGGTGGCGAGGGAGCTCCTGGCGATGACGGCGGATGACTACTCGATCTACGCCGCAGGCGACGCAGTGAGCTTCCGACTGCTCAAGCGCCGTGAGGTGATCCCGGGGTGAGCCCCGAGGGTCCTGAGGACGCTCCCGTCGGTGAGTGGTTCCTCGAGTACCGCCGCACCGGCGATCGAGCGCTGCGAAATCGCCTGGTCGAGCACAACCGCCACCTGGCGGACTATTTCGTGAAGCGCTACTCCCGCAGAGGTGTCCCGACCGACGACCTCCGCCAGCTCTCCTTGATGGCCATCCTCCACGCCGTCGAGCGTTTCGATCCCGAGGTCGGGGTGGCGTTCTCCACCTTTGCCAGCCGCACGATCGACGGTGAGCTGAAGCGGTACTTCCGCGACCGCACGTGGTCGGTCCGCCCACCTCGGCGGGCCCAGGAGCTCCACCTCGAGCTGCGCCGGGCCGACGAGGAGCTCACCCACGAGCTCGGCCGATCGCCGACAGTGCCCGAGATGGCCCGCGCCCTCGGGGTGAGCGAGGACCACGTGCTGGAGGCGCTGGAAGCCGGCGTGGCCCACCAGGCCACCAGCCTCGACCAGCCGTCGCCGGGCGACGAGGACGGTGCGCCCCGCAGCGACCGGCTGCTTGCCTCCACCGACAGCGGCTACGTGCAGGTCGATCACCAGCTCATGGTCCGCGAGCTCATCGCCGAGCTGCCCGAACGGGAGCGCACCATCATCTACCTCCGATTCTTCGAGAACCTGACACAACCGGAGATCGCCGAGCGGGTGGGCGTCAGCCAGTCCTACCTGTCCCGGGTGCTGCGTCGGACGCTGCTCGACCTGAAGGCTCGTCTGGGCGAGTAGCGGTTCGGGGCAGGCCGACGCCAGCGTTCAGCCCGCGGTCGCGAAGGTCGATGACCTTGCGGCGACGGTCGATCCAGGCCCGCAGAGCGTGGTACGGCCGTGCCGCCAACGCCGCCATGCGTGCTCGACGTGGGACGAGCCCGACGGGCACCTCGACCGAGTGGGCACTGTCGGGTGTTCTGGGACGGGGAGCGCTGGGTTCCACGGCGGTGGCCGACGCGTCGGCGGCGATGCGGCCGGCGGTCTCGGTGCTCATCCGTCTCCCTTCCGCGATGGACCTTCGTTGGACCCTACCCACTGCTGGCGCGGGGATGTCGGACCATCGCGCGGCGTGGTCGGCCGCGCGCTCGACGGTGTCGACGCCAGCTACAGACGCCCTGGTCAGGCGAAGATCGCGGACAGATGGTCGCAACCGAAATGATCCGAAGGACCCCTGGCCACGGACCGCGGTCATCTCCTAGTCTCCCGCCATGTCCGTGGCGGAGTGGTGGGGCGCGCCCGTTGAGACCCCGACCTCGGGGGCCCGGGTCGCGATCGTCATCGCACGCGCCGACCCCACGCTCGACCGGGCAGCGGGTCGATGAAGTCCCGGGCGTTCCAGTACGCGTTGTTCCCCCTCGTCCTCGCCGGCTCCATCGCGACGGTGGTGGTGCTCGTGGAGCTCGGCCTCTCGGTGCCGAAGGCCTGCTTCCTGACGGTGTTCCTGAGCGCGGCGGTCATCGCCGGTCTCGAGCGGCTCTGGCCCCGCGTCGATGGCGTCGACCTCCTCGCCGACTCGCAGTCCCCCCGTGACTTCGCCCACACCATCCTGGTGTCGCGCGTCGGTGGGCCGCTCGGTGCGCTCGCCGTCGTCACCGTCATCGGCCTGCTCTCGAGCGATGACAGCACGGCGCTCGTCTCCTGGTGGCCCGAAGCGCTGCCGTTCACGGTCGAGGTGCTCGCCGCGTGGCTGGTGTTCGGCT
>DATDIY010000391.1:0-4116 GCA_036520815.1 Acidimicrobiales bacterium | reverse complement strand
ACCGTCGTCGACCAGCTCGTCACCGGTGGAGATCACGCCGACCCGGAGGCGCTTGTACACCCGGAGCTCGGTGACCCCGACGGTGGCGAGGAGGCCGAGGTGCCCGGGCGTGAGGACCGTACCGGCGGCGAGGACGACGTCGCCGGCCACCACGTCGTCGCCCGCCGGTCGGACGTGGTTCCCGGCGGTGACCGACTCGGCCACGACCACCGCGGAGCCGTCGGCCGAGGTCTCGGTCAGCTCGACCATGACCACTGCGTCGGCGCCGGGCGGGATCGGCGCGCCGGTCATGATCCGGGCCGCCTGCCCGGGACCGACGGGGGAATCCTCTCCCGACATTCCGGCGCGGACGGTCCCGACGATCGAAAGGGTCGCCGGCGGCTCGACGGTATCGGCGGCCCGAACGGCGAAGCCGTCCATGGCGGTGTTGGCGAACGGGGGCACCGACTCACCGGCCATCACCGCGGCGGCGGTGACCAGGCCGAGGCACTCGTCGAGAGGAAGGGCGGCGACAGGGGCGCGGGGACAACCCGCCAGGACGTACTCCCTGGCCTCCGATAGCGAGATCACAGGGGGAGGTTAGGTGAGGGCCACCCCGGGAGCGGTCAGCGGAGACGCTTGTCAACGAAGTCGATCAGGAACTCCCGGAACTCCGGTCCGAGATCGTCTCGGTCGACCGCCATCTCGACGGTGGCTCGCAGGTAGTCGAGCTTCTTGCCGATGTCGTAGCGGCCGGAACGGAAGACCCAGCCGTACACGCTCTGGGTGGCGAGCAGGCCGGCGATGGCGTCAGTCAGCTGGATCTCGCCGCCGACACCGGGCTGGACGGTCTCGAGGGCGGTGAAGATCTCCGGGGTGAACACGTACCGGCCCATGACGGCCAGGTTGGAGGGGGCATCCTCCGCCGCAGGCTTCTCGACGATGCCGCGGATCTGGACCAGCTCGTCGGAGATGACCTCCGGGTCGACGCAGCCGTACGACGAGATCTCCTCGGGCGGGAACTCCGAGAGGGCGATCACCGACCGGCCGTAGTGGGCGTAGGCCGAGATCATGTCGGAGAGGACCGTCGAGCGGTGGTCCATGATGTCGTCGCCGAGCATGACCACGAAGGGGTTGTCGCCCACGTGCTTGCGGGCCACCGAGACGGCGTGGCCGAGGCCGAGCGGCTCACCCTGGCGCACGTAGTGGATGTCGGCCAGCTCGGCGAGGTGGCGGACGGTGTCGAGGTCGGCCTGCTTGTCGCGCTCGGCCAGGTAGTACTCGAGCTCGAAGTTGCGGTCGAAGTGGTCCTCGAGGGTGCGCTTGCCCCGCCCGGTGATGATGAGGATGTCGTCGATCCCGGCCGCCACCGCCTCCTCGACCACGTACTGGATCGCCGGCTTGTCGACGACAGGCAGCATCTCTTTCGGCTGCGCCTTGGTGGCCGGCAGGAAGCGCGTGCCCAGCCCCGCGGCAGGGATCACGGCCTTGGTGACGCTGGTACCGCCCATGTGGACCTCCTCGTCGGGGGAGCGACACATGGTAGGTCGGCCATCCGCGGCGGTGAACTGAAGTCGAACCGCCGGGTCCGCGCCGGAGGTCTGGTTCCGGCGGGCCGCTATGCTGGCACTCCCGATACCCGAGTGCTAACGCTCAACGCGTGGACGCAGTCGAGCACGACCGACCGCCGCCGGCGGGTGCTGGAGGACCTTCCGATGCCGACCTACGAGTACCGCTGCAAGGACTGTGGCCAGGACCTCGAGGTCCAGCAGGCGTTCACCGACGACCCGCTGACCGAGTGCCCGTCCTGCCGTGGGGCACTGAAGAAGAAGTTCGGTTCGGTCGGCATCTCGTTCAAGGGCGCCGGGTTCTACAAGAACGACAGTCGCGGTTCGGGCACGAAGACCAGCACCACCGCAGCCGCGGGCACGGACTCGAAGGACTCGTCGTCGGAGTCCACGAGCACGTCCGAGTCGTCGAGCTCGCAGGATTCGAAGGACTCGTCGTCGTCGACCAGCTCCTCGTCGAACGGCTCGTCCTCGACCACCGCCGCCGCGTCGGCCTGAGGCGCCGACCCGCCGGTCACGTCCCTCTTCCCGCCACCGGGGTGGCGACGTAGAGTGGCGCCCACTTCCCCCTGCGCCGTCCCCCGATCTCCGGGAGGACCCTCGTGGGACCCCTCATCCGCCTCCGCGTCCGTGGCCGAACCGTGCGCTGGCTCGTGGCGGTGGTGCTGGCCGTCGGAGCCGGCGCCCTGACCGCATCGACCGTGCAGCGCGCCGAGGAGGTGCGGGCCGGCTACGGCGAACGTCGCACGGTGCCGGTGGCCGCGGCTGACCTCGCCGTGGGGGTCGACGTGACCGAGGCCGACGTCCGTTGGATCGAGCTGCCGGTCGCCGCCCTCCCGGGGGACGTGGCTGGCGACCCCGTCGGCCGGGTGGTCACCGAACCGATCGTCCACGACGAGGTGATGGCCGAACGCCGGCTCGGGGGAGCCGACGCCGAGGGCCCCGCCGCGCTGGTGCCCCCAGGGGGCCGGGCCCTCGCGGTGCCGGTCGACACCAGCACGCCGACGCTGGCGGTCGGTGATCGGGTCGATGTCTACTCCCCCGTCGATCTGGTCGGCGCCGCCAGCGCGGCCGAGCTGGCCCGGGCGTCGGCCTCGGGCGCCCGGCGCGTCGCTCGCGAGGCGCGGGTGCTGGCTGTCGACGACCAGGCGGTGACCGTCGCGGTCTCCGTCGCCGAGGCGCCGGCCGTCGCTCGCGCCGTGCTCGACGGCGCGGTGGTGCTGGCACTCGTCGCCCCCGGCTGAGCGCGAGGGTCGTCGCCCGCACTCCCCGGTGATCGAGCCCGTCGGGGCTGCACCACTAGCGTGCCCGCCGTGACGAGCCCCTCCCCCGCCCGCCGCCGTCCTCGTGCCGTCGCGGCCGCCGTGCTCCTCCTCGCCCTGGTCGCGGCGTGGGGCATGACCACCTTCGGAGGAGGTCCCGCCGCTGCCCAGGGCAATGACGGATCGAGCGGCCTGGTGGTGGTCACCTCCGATCAGGTCACCGAGGCCGAGAACGCGGCAGCCGACGCTGAGATGAACGCGTGGAAGGCCGCCGTGCTCGGCGTCGTCGAGGGCGTGACCGAGTACCTGCCGATCAGCTCGACCGGTCACCTGGTCGTGACCCAGCGGATCCTCGGCATCGGTGACGACGACGCCACCAAGGACGCCGCCGACAGCTACGCCATCGCCATCCAGTTCGGCGCCATCCTCGCCGTGTTCATCCTCTACTGGCAGCGGATCGTGTCGCTCGTGCAAGGGCTGCTCGGGCGGGACGAGGAGGGGCGCCGGCTCCTGATCGCGCTGGTGCTGGCGTTCCTGCCCGCGGTCGTCGTCGGGGTCGCGCTCGAGAGCACGATCAAGGACCACCTGTTCGGCACGTGGCCGGTGATCGCGGCGTGGACCGTCGGCGGCCTGCTCATCCTCTGGGTCGCCCCGAAGATCAGACCCGGACGGCCGGGGCTGGGCATCACCGACCTGACCTGGCGCCACGGTCTGATCATCGGCGTCGCCCAGGTGCTCGCCATGTGGCCGGGCACCAGTCGTTCGCTCGTCACCATCCTCGCTGCGCTCGCAGTGGGGGCCTCGCTCGCCGCCGCCGTCGAGTTCAGCTTCCTGCTGGGCCTGGCCACCCTCAGCGCCGCCACGATGTACGAGTCCGCCAAGAGCGGCTCCGATGTCATCGACGCCTACGGCTGGGTCGATCCGTTGGTCGGGATGGTGGCGGCGTTCATCGCCGCCGTGGTCGCCATCCGCTGGATGGTGAGCTGGCTGCAGACCCGGAGCCTCGCCGTCTTCGGCTGGGAGCGCCTCGCCGCCGCCGCCATCACGATCGTCCTCCTCGCCACCAGCGTCATCTGACCCAGCCATCCCCCACTCTCGGAACTGGTAGGCAGACAACAGGTCATCACCTGTTGTCTGCCTACCAGTTCGAGAAGGCGAGGCTGTTCGGGGGTCGAGGGGTCAGGTGCCGCTGAGGGAGACGTCGCCGATCACGAGGGTCGGGCAGGCGGTGCCGCCGGGCAGCCACTCGACGTCGGCGCCGACGGCGACGAGGTCGAGCAGCATGCGCTGGAGGGTGGACGCGATGG
>DATDIY010000390.1:0-9033 GCA_036520815.1 Acidimicrobiales bacterium | reverse complement strand
CGCGCCGACCACCGCCTCGTTGCGGTGGACGCCTGAGCCGTCCCGAGCCACACCGCCGCCCATGGTCGACCTCGATGCCGCATCCGTCCTGTTGCAGTGGGCGGCGGGCGGTCTGTTCTTCCTCTGGATCACCACCCGTCGGCGCGTGGTCTCGCTCGGCTACGGCTGGACGATGCGGGGCACCTACCTCCTGATGGCGGCGGGCGCGGCGTACATCGGTCTGTTCGTGATCGACCCGCTGCCGGTGCGCGACATCAGCTCGGTCCTGGTGGTGATCGCGTCGACAGTCGCCCTCGTGTCGTCGATCCTGCGGCGCAAGGCGGGGGTTCGGGGCCAGGTCGCCTTGGCCGAGTCCCGTACGGCGCGCGTTGCTGCCATGACCGGGATCGATCGGGAGGCGGCGGCCAAGGACACCTCGGTGAAGGAGTTCGATCCCCGGCTCGACCTGATCGCGCCGATCGTGGGCCTGCCCGGCATCGTGGCCGCCGCGGTGGTCGCCGCCGACGGGGGTGGCGGCCAGGTCACCCTCGCCATCGCCCGGTTCGTCGTCGGCGCCCTGTTCATGGGCGCCATCACCGATGCCATGCTCCTCGGCCACTGGTACCTGGTGCAGCCCGGCCTCCCCCGGGGACCGCTGTTGGAGCTGGTGCGGTGGACGGGTTGGCTGTGGGCCCCCGAGGTGATCCTGCTGCTGATCCCGACCGGCATGGTGTCGGCCCTCAACGGCACGATCGACGATGGCTGGGACGGCTTGCTGTCGTGGTTCTGGGTGGCCTGCGCCGTCACCACGCTGGGCCTCATCATCACGACGAGGTTGGCCCTGAAGGAGCGCTCCTATTCGGCGGTCATGGCGGCCACAGGCCTGCTCTACCTGGCGATCCTGACCGCCTTCGGCACGGATCTGGTGGCTCGGGCACTACTTTCCTAGGGACCGGAGGGAAGGGACGTCGTCATGCCTCGTGCGATCTGGAGTGGGTCGGTCAGCTTCGGGCTGGTCAACATCCCGGTGAAGCTCTACAGCGCCGTCAGCCGCAAGACCGTGCACTTCAACCAGCTCGACGTGCGTACCGGGGCCCGGGTCAAGCAGAAGCGGGTCGACGCCGAGACCGGCGAAGAGGTCCCCTGGGACCAGATCGTCAAGGGCTACGAGCTCGACTCGGGTGCCTACGTCACCATCGACGACGACGAGCTCGCCGCCCTCGATCCGAAGGCGGTCCGCACCATCGAGATCGAGGAGTTCGTCGATCTCTCCTCGATCGACCCGATCTTCTACGACTCCGCGTACTTCCTCGCGCCCGACAAGTCGTCCAAGCCCTACGCCTTGCTCGCCCGGGCCATGGAGGAGGAGGGCAAGGTCGGCATCGCCAAGTTCGTGTTGCGCACCAAGCAGTACCTGGCCGCCATCCGCCCGAGCGACGGACGGCTGCTGCTGTCGACCATGGTGTACGCCGACGAGATCAACGACCCGGCGAGCATCGACGAGCTCGACACAGTGATCGACGTCGAGATCTCCGACAAGGAGCTCGCCATGGCGAGCCAGCTCGTCGAGTCGCTCTCCACGGAGTTCGAGCCGGACCGCTTCAAGGACACCTATCGCGAGTCGGTGCTCGAGCTGATCGAGAAGAAGGCCGCCGGCGAGGTGGTGGTCGCCCCGGTGAGCCAGGTCGAACCGGACAAGGTGGTCGATCTCATGGCTGCCCTCGAGGCCTCGGTGGCCGCTGCCAAGGACGCCCGCAAGCGGCACCCGACGGCCCACGAGGCCGACGAGGTCGACGTAGCGGATGACGAGCCGGAGACGTCCACACCCCGGTCGACCCGGACGGCGCGCAAAGCCCCGGCCAAGAAGCCGGCGAAGAAGGCCGCCGCCCGCCGCAAGTCCGCCTGACCCGAGAGCCCGTGCCCTGAGGGGGGACGGAGAAGGAGCACGATGAGCACCACGTCCGCTTTCCCGCGATCGCAGGCGGCTATCGCCGGGATCGGTTGCACCGAGTTCACCAAGGACTCGCAGATGAGCACGTTCGGGTTGGCGGCCCGGGCGGTGAAGGCGGCGGTGGCCGACGCCGGGTTGGAGTTGAGCGACGTCGACGGGCTGGCGACGTTCGGGCCGGGTGATTCGGTGCCGCCGAACACCCTGGCTCAGGGGCTCGGGATCGACAGCATGAGCTGGTTCGTCGATCAGTACCTGGGTGGCAGCGTCTCGATGTCGATCATCGGCAGCGCCGCGCTGGCGGTGAGCGCCGGGGTGGCCGACTGCGTCGTGTGCTACCGGGCGTTGAACGGCCGGTCGGAGCAGCGGATGAACGCGTCGAGCGCGGGGGCCAAGCAGCCCTGGGACGTGCAGTACAAGATGCCGACCGGGTACGTCGTGCCGGCCCAGGAGATGGGCATGGCGGCGCGGGCGCACATGGAGCGCTACGGCACCTCGTCGGAGGACTTCGGTCGGTTGGCGATCCTGTGCCGGACCAACGCGGTCGACAACGAGCGGGCGATGATGCGCACGCCGCTGACCATGGACGACTACATGGCCAGCCCGTGGATCTCCGAGCCGTTCCGCAAGCTCGACTGCTGTCTGGAGACCGACGGTGCGGTCGCTCTGGTGATCACCAGGGCCGATCGGGCCAAGGACGGTCCGCATCGCAGCGTCGTCGTCGAGGGCGCAGCGTGGGGTGGTGGGGTGAGCCTGTACAGCAACCAGACCGACCTGTCGGTGTCGCCGGCCAAGCCGATCGCCAAGCGGCTGTTCGCGGCGGCTGGTGTCGGGCCGGCCGACATCGACTTCGCCGAGCTGTACGACTGCTTCACCTACACGTTGCTGGCCCAGATCGAGGGCTACGGGTTCGCCGAGGACGGAGGGGTGCCCGACATGTTGCGCGACGGCGCCTTCGACCGCGACACCGGACAACTACCGGTGAACACCCACGGAGGCCTGTTGTCGGAGGGCTATCTCCACGGGTTCAACCACGTCTACGAGGCGGTCCAGCAGATCCGAGGTGAGGCCGAGCACCGCCAGGTCGATCGCCACGACCGGGCGTTGGTCGCCGGCCAGCTCGGCTACATCAGCGCCTACTCGGGTGCTCTCGTGCTGGCGGGTGCGTGATGGCCGATCTCACGATCCCGATCCCCGACCGCGACTCCAAGCCCTACTGGGCGGCGCTCGCCCAGGGCCGCCTCGAGATCCAGCAGTGCCGCGACTGCGGCCGCTGGAGCTGGCCTGCCCGCCCGGTGTGCTCGAAGTGCCACAGCGAGAACCTGGCCTGGCGCGAGGTCGCCGGCACCGGTGAGGTCTACAGCTGGGTGATCGCCCACCGGCCCTTCGCCCCGCGCCTCGCCGACGAGGTCCCCTACGTCATCGCCCTCGTGCGCCTCGACGAGGACGAAGGCGTGCTCATCCCGGCTGCCCTGCTCCCCGGCGACGGCGTCCACCAGGGGATGCGGGTGAAGGCCGCGCCCCGACCCATCAACGACGACGTCGGCGACCTCGTCTGGGAGCCCCTCGCCTAGAGGCAAGCGGGGTCAGCGGGCGACGAAGTACTTGGCCTGCGGGTGGTGGCAGATCAGGGCAGAGGTCGTCTGCTCCGGCTGGTACTGGTACCCCGTCTCCTCGCTGACCTCGATGCCGATTCGGCCACAGTCGAGCAGCCTGCCGACCGTCTCGTTGTCCTCGAGGTCCGGGCACGCCGGGTAGCCCCAGGAGTAGCGCCCGCCGCGGTACTGCTGGCGGAACAGCCCGGCGAGCGACGGACCGTCCTCGTCGGCGTAGCCCCACTCCTCGCGGATGCGTCGGTGCCAGTACTCAGCCAGCGCCTCGGCCATCTCGACGCCCACGCCGTGGACCAGGAGGTACTCCTGGTACTTGTTCTCGGCGAACAGCTTGGCGGTGACGTCGCTGACCCGCTGGCCCATGGTGACGATGTGGAAGGCGGCGTAGTCGATCTCGCCCGAGCCGATCGGGCGGTAGAAGTCGGCGATGCAGAGGAACGGGGCCTTGCGCTGCCGGGGGTAGTGGAACCGGGCCTGCTCGGTGGTGGCCGTCTCGTCGGTCCAGATCACCAGGTCGTCGCCGTCGGCGTTGCACGCGAAGTACCCGTAGACCAGCTGGGGCACCAGCATGTCGGTGGCCTTCGCCTCGGCCAGCTGTGACCGCAGCGTCGGACGGATGCGGTTCTTGAACTCCTCGTCGGTCTCGGTGGTGCCGTCGGCGTTGGTCTCGGGCCGGAACTGCCACTGGTTGCGGAACAGGGCGGTCTCGTTGATGTAGCCGGCGATGTCGTCGAGCGGAATGCCCTTGACCACCTTGGTGCCGAGGAAGGGCGGCGCCGGCACGGGGTTGTCGGCGGCGACGTCGGGGGAGCGGGTCGGCAACGGTGCGCCGGGCTCGTCGTTCGCGTCGCTCGAGCCGACGCGGGCGGGCACGCGGCTCTCGCTTGGCACCCGTCCCCACTCGGGGTCGTCGTCTGACCCGCGCTTGATCTCGCCGAGGCGGTCCATCACCCGAAGCCCCTCGAAGGCGTCCTTGCCGTAGAACAGGCGGCCCTCGTACACGTCGCGCAGGTCGCGCTCCACGTAGCTGCGGGTGAGGGCGGCCCCGCCGAGCAGCACGGGGATCTCGGCCAGGCCTCGCGAGTTCAGCTCCTCGAGGTTCTCGCGCATGATCAGCGTGGACTTCACGAGCAGTCCGCTCATCCCGATGGCGTCGGCCTTGACCTCGGTCGCCTTCTCGATCATCTCGGCGATGGAGATCTTGATACCGAGGTTCAGCACCTCGTAGCCGTTGTTGGTGAGGATGATGTCGACCAGGTTCTTCCCGATGTCGTGGACGTCGCCCTTCACCGTGGCCAGCACGATGCGACCCTTGCCGCCGGAGTCGTCCTTCTCCATGTGCGGCTCGAGGTAGGCGACGGCCGTCTTCATCGTCTCGGCCGACTGCAGCACGAACGGCAGCTGCATCTCTCCCGTGGCGAACAGCTCGCCCACGACCTTCATGCCGGCCAGCAGCACGTCGTTGATGATGGCGAGAGGAGCGAGGCCGCCGGCCATGGCCCGGTCGAGGTCGTCCTCGAGGCCCTCGCGCTCGCCATCGATGATGCGCTGGCTGAGCAGCTGCTCGAGGGTCCAGTCGCTGCGGTCCTCACGCTCGACCTCCGACGTCTGCACGTCGGCGAACACCTCGAGCAGGGCGGTCAGGGGGTCGTAGCCCTCGCGGCGACGGTCCCAGACGAGGTCGAGGGCGACCTGACGCTGCTCCTCGGGGATGCGGTTGAGGGGCATGATCCGCGCTGCGTGCACGATGGCGGAGTCGAGCCCGGCCTCGACGCACTCGTGCAGGAACACCGAGTTGAGGACGTGCCTGGCCGCCGGCTTGAGGCCGAAGGAGATGTTGGAGACGCCGAGCGTCGTGTAGACGCCGGGCAGCTCCGCCTTGATGCGGCGGATGGCCTCGATGGTGTTGATGCCGTCCTTGCGCAGGTCGTTGTCGCCAGTGGACAGGGGGAACGTGAGGGCGTCGAAGATCAGGTCGCCCGACTCGAGGCCGTAGCGGTCGACGGCGAGGTCGTGGATGCGGTGGGCGACCCGCAGCTTCCACTCGACGTCGCGGGCCTGTCCCTCCTCGTCGATGAGGAGGCAGATCACCGCAGCGCCATACTCCTTGGCCAGCTTCATGACCTTGTCGAAGCGGCTGCCTTCGCCCTCGCCGTCCTCGAGGTTGCCGGAGTTGAGGATGGCTCTGCCGCCCAGCCACTGCAGGCCGGCCTCCATCACCTTGGCCTCGGTGGAGTCGAGCACGATCGGGACGCTCGACGCGGTGGCGAGGAGCTTGGCCAGCTCGTCCATGTCGACGGCGCCGTCGCGCCCGACGTAGTCGACGCACAGGTCGAGGACGTGGGCGCCCTCCTTCACCTGGTCCTTGGCCATCTGGACGCAGGTGTCGAGGTCGCCGTCGAGCATGGCCTCGCGGAACTTCTTGGAGCCGTTGGCGTTGGTGCGCTCGCCGATGATCATGAACGAGGTGTCCTGCTCGAACGGCACCAGCGAGTAGATCGACGTGGCGCCGGCCTCGTGCACCGGGTGGCGGGGCGCCACCTCGAGGTCGCGGCACCGATCCACCACCGCCGCCAGGTGCGCCGGGGTGGTGCCACAGCATCCGCCGATGACGTTCACCCCGAGCTCGCCGACGAAGCGGGCCTGGTGCTCGGCGAGCTGTTCGGGGGTGAGGTCATAGTGCATCTGACCGTCGACCACGCTGGGGAGACCGGCATTGGGGATGCACGAGATCGGCATGCGGGCATGGGCGGCGAGATGCCGGAGGTGCTCGCCCATCTCGACCGGGCCCGTGGCGCAGTTGATGCCGATGACGTCGGGCCTCAGCGGGTCGATGGCGGCGAGTGCGGCGGCGATCTCGGTGCCCGGGAGCATGCGACCGGTGAGCTCCATGGTCACCTGCACCTGGAGGGGGACCTCGCGCCCGATCGAGCGCATCGCCTGGCGGGCGCCGTTCATGGCGGCCTTGACCGACAGCAGGTCGAAGAAGGTCTCGATGATGAGCAGGTCGGCGCCGCCCTCGATGAGCCCGTGAGCCTGCACCTCGTACTCGTCGCGCATCTCCGCGTAGCGGACCTGGCCGAGCGACGGGAACTTGGTGCCGGGCCCGATCGAACCGGCGACCCAGCGGGGCCGGTCGGGCGTGGAGTAGGAGGACGCCACCTCCTTGGCGACACGGGCGGCGGCCACGTTGAGCTCGTGGGCCCGCTCGGCGATGCCGTACTCGGCGAGGGTGAGACCGAGGCTCCCGAAGCTGTCGGTCTCGATCACCTCGCAACCGACCTCGAGGTAGGCGGCGTGCAATCCGGCGATGAACTCCGGCCGGGTGACCACGAGCAGCTCGTTGCAGCCCTCCAGATCCGGTCCGCCGAAGTCGTCGGCGGTCAGCCCCGCGGCCTGGATGCCGGTGCCCATGGCGCCGTCGTAGATGACCACGCGGTCACGGGCGGCGGTGAGGAAATCGCTCACTGATGGTTCTCCTGGCGCGTCGAAGAGGGGGATCTCCGCCGCAAGCTGGGGCCATCACGCCCTACCCATCAGGACAGCTCGGGCCCGGACACGGTACCAGGTGATCGGTTCCGGACCGATGGGGATTGAGGGGCCCGGGCCGCCCGCGCCGGCCGCGTAGGCTCGCTCCCGATGAAGATCTACACCCGGAAGGGTGACGACGGAACCACGGGTCTCCTCTACGGCGGACGGGTCGCCAAGGACTCTGCCCAACCCACGGCCTACGGAACGGTCGACGAGCTCCAGGCAGCGCTCGGCGTGGTCCGGGCCGACGCCGACGACGAGCTCGGTGACATCCTCGTCCACCTCGAACGTGACCTGTGGGTGCTCATGGGTGAGCTCGCCACCGATCCGTCCAAGCGCGACAAGCTCACCGCCGGCACCACCCTCGTCACCGAGGAGATGGTGGAGCACCTCGAGCACCTGATCGACGAGATCTCGGAGCGATTCGAGCCGCCGACCGAGTTCGTCGTCCCCGGACAGACACGTGTGAGCGCCCTGCTCGATGTGGGCCGCACGGTCGCTCGCCGGGCCGAGCGTGACGCGCTCGCGGCCAGCGTCCCGGGCAGTGCCGTGGTGCCCTACCTGAACCGGCTCTCCGATCTGCTCTGGACGCTCGCCCGGTGGCAGGAGGGCGCATCGCTCATCACCAAGACCGTCGATCCGACCTGAGGCCGTCCGCCTCGTCGTCCGAGAACCAGGAGGAGCCATGGCACCCGTCATCGAGTACTCGAAGGACCTCCCCGAGGGTGTGGACGTCGTCGCCGTGCCGGTCACGGTGGAGCAGGGCGACGTCGACGGGCTCGCCGCTCTCGGGCTCCCGGCCACCGTCCTGGGGGCGCAGGGGTTCGCCGGCAAGGCCGACCAGCTCGCCGTGGTGGTCGGTGACGACGGCGGGGTGAAGGTGGCGGTCGGCCTGGGTGCCGCAGCCGACGTCGACGCCCAGCGGCTGCGGCGGGCCGCCGCCCAGGTGGTGCGAGCGTCGTCCCGCGTCGCCACGGTGGCGCTTCCGCTCCTCGACGTGATCGCCGAGCTGACGCCAGCGCAGCGCGGCGCGGTCGCTCGCGCCGTCGCCGAGGGTGCCGGCCTCGGCGCCTACCGGTTCACCGAGCTGAAGTCGACGCCGGGCCCGGCAGGTCCAGCGCGGGTCCTGGTGATCGGGCGCGGAGGACAGCGGGCGGAGTCGGCCGTGCACGAGGGTGCCCGGATCGCCGAAGCCCAGAACCTGGCCCGGGACCTCGTCAACACCCCCGGTGGCTCGTTGACCCCGTCGGCGCTGGCCGAGGCGGCGGTCGAGCTGGCCGAGCGGGAGGACCTGGCGATCACCGTGCTCGGGCCCGACGAGATCGCCGAGCGAGGACTCGGGGGCGTCCTGGGCGTCAACCGGGGCTCGCTCCAGGAGCCCCGCTTCGTGCAGCTCGCCTACGAACCGGCCAACCCGCGCGGCACGCTCGCCCTCGTCGGCAAGGGCATCACCTTCGACTCCGGCGGCCTCTCCCTCAAGACCGCTGAGGGGATGATGGCGATGAAGAACGACATGGGCGGTGCCGCTGCCGTACTGGGCTTCTTCGCCGCCGTGCAGGCGGTGGCCCCCCGCTGCCGGGTGCTCGGCTACCTGCCCATGACCGACAACATGACCGGGGGCGACGCCACCCGCCCGGGCGACGTGCTCACACTGCGGAACGGCACGACGGTCGAGGTGCTCAACACCGACGCCGAGGGCCGGCTCATCCTCGGTGATGCGCTGGCCTTGGCGAGTGAGGCGGAGCCCGACGCCATCGTCGATCTCGCCACACTCACCGGTGCGGTCGAGGTCGCCCTGGGCAATCGCATCGCCGCGCTCCTGGGCAACGACGACGGTTGGATCGAGCAGGTGCAGGGCGCCGCCGGCCGAGCGGGGGAGCGGCTCTGGCCTCTGCCGCTGCCCGACGACTACCGACCGCTGCTCGACTCCGACGTCGCCGACCTGCGCAACATCTCCAAGGG
>DATDIY010000389.1:0-17768 GCA_036520815.1 Acidimicrobiales bacterium | reverse complement strand
TCGCGATCGCGTCGGATCCGATCGAGTCGCACTGCCATGCGGCGGCCGCAGACCTCGGCGGAGAACCGATCGTGCAACTCGACCCTGGCCCGGGCGCCGACGATCGCCGCCTCCTCCGGGTGCTCGAACACGCCGCGCATGAACTTGGACGCCACCTCGAGATCGGGATCGGCCCAGTGGACCTGGGGTTCGTAGGGGTCGTTCCCGTCGCCCACCTCGACGAGCTCGAACGGGACGGGATAGGCAACGCCCTCGTGCACGAAGTCGGTGCTCCCTGCATAGTCGGTGACGATGGCCGGCTTCCCGAGAGCCATCGACTCGGCGATGGTGAGGCCAAGGCCCTCGGCCCGGTGCAGCGACACGTAGCAGTCGGCTGCGGCCAGCAGCGCGCCGACCTCGTCCGGCGCCATGTAGCCGTCTCGCAGCTCGATGTCGGGTCGACCGGCCGCGGCCAGGACCATCCGTTCGTGATCGAGAACCCTCCGCTCCCCGTTGATCGTCTTGATCACGAGACGGGCGCCGTCGTCGGGTCCGAACGCCGCCGTGTAGGCCTCGATCAGACCGAGCGGGTTCTTGCGGTCGAGGATGCTGAAGTGGTCGAACACGAACAAGAAGGTGAATCGATCGTCGAGCCCGAGATCCGTCCGGCTGAGACCCGGCGCGACCGGCGGCGGGAACAGGGGCACGGGCATGTGCACCACGGGTACTGGTGAGTTGGCCCCGATCGACCGCTGCATGAACTCCGTGGCGACCCAGACCTCGTCGACGAGGTCGAAGGCCGGCCACAACGACGACGGGAACTCCTCCAGCTCCCAGAACCAGACGCCCACGGTGTAGCGGCCCTCGAGGTGGGTCCGTCCGAGGTCGGCGACGACCTGGCCGAAGACGTCGGCGTTGAGGTGCACGAGGGCGATGTCGCTGTCGCCCCGCAGGTCAAGCGACGAATCGGGCTGGGCCGCAGTGGCACGGCTCCGCGAGGCCGCGTACCACCCCGTCGTGCGGTGCGGCACGCCGGCGGCGCTCAGGGCTCCCGCAGTGCGCCGGGCCGCCTCACCGACGCCGAGCTCGGCCCGCAGGACCCCGATGACCTCGGCAAAGGGGTGAGCGCCCGGGTGCGGAGGGCGGGCCGCCTCCGCCTCCCAGCCCGCCACCACCCGGTCGAGCTCGGCGACCATGCGCGGGGAGAGGCCGACCTCGTCGATGGCGTTGATCCGCAGCCACGACCGGAAGCCGGTGGTGTCGCCTCGCACGATGTCCGGAAAGGCGCGGTCGACGTCGTGGCGCTCCAGGAGCAGCCGATCGTGGTTGCGGGGATGGCTGCGACGACCGGTCGGCTCGAGGAGCCAGTCCATGAAGGCCCGGGTGCCCCCGGGCGCCGCCACGTCCGGTGGACCCTCACCCTCCCCCGCCAGCGCGTCCTGCACCGCCTCGCGAGCCAGGCGGCGCATGATGCCGTCGATCAGCAAGCCGTTGTCGAGCCGCTCCCAGCCGTAGCTCGGCAGCTCGCCGGACTCGGCCACGATCGCATCCAGGCGCTCGCCGTAACGGGCGCAGAGCTCGCTCAGGACCGGCTCCGCGCTGAAGCGCACCCGAGGGAGGTCGCCGGCGTACTTGCTCAGCACGTGGGGGGCGGTCGGGTCGTACCCGCTGTAGTGGAGGAACACCAGTGGCGATCCGCCCGCCCGTAGCAGGCCGTCGTCGGAGCGGGTCAGTGGACGCTCGTGGAGGTTCCAGTAGGCGACGTTGCAGCCCGGGTCGCGGTGCAGGTGGTAAGGGAACAGCGACGGGACGAAGTCGATCCACTTCTGGTCGGTGAACAGCCCGATCTCGGGCGCGCTCACGGCATCGGTGACGAGTCGCTCCTGCCACCAGTCGAGCATCCCCCCGCAGTCGGCCCCGACGCCGATGAACCCGAGGTTGTACATGCCCGCCCGCATGATGTGCGTCTCCGGGGGCGTGAGCCCGTCGCGAGGGATGGGCTCGAGCACGTGCGGGGTGAGCACGATCCCGTGCTGGTCGGCCAGCGCGACGAGCTCGTCGAGCGGGCCGAAGATCTCGATGTCGGGGTCGAGGTAGAGGACAGGTCCGGGCACTCGGCGTTGGCCGGCCTCCATCACCCACGGCTTCAACGCGGTGGCGAACTCGGTGACGTCGTAGAACAGCGCCATCTGGCGCAGCAGGACCGGGTCGAGGTCGAGCTCGTGGAGGCCGATCACGCCGATGCCCTCGTCGGAGAGGTCGACGGTGTTGGTGCGGTCGTCGACCACGCAGATGTCGAACACTCCGCCGGGGTGGTGCCGGTGGAACGACTCGGCCAGGATCCGAACGCGAGGCAGGTAGTTGCGGGCGGCGATGGTGACGACGTGGACGGTGGGCGACGACCCGCCACTCGACGGCAGCGAGCTCACCGGCCCGCCCGGCCCCGAGCACCGGTGCCGTGGTCGATCTCGCTGCTCCGCACCGTCTCCCTCTCGTCGCGCACCGACCGCACCAGCCGCGGCGGTGGCCCCGCGAGGGTAGCCGAGCCGCGGGTCCTCAGATCTCGAGGGCCTCGTGCTCGATGGCCTCGATGAGGCTCTCGATGGGCGTGTCGCCGGCCCGTCCCATCCGCGACCAGGTGGCGAGGCTCATGGCCACGACGGCGACCAGCGCTCCGACCAGGAACCCCATCTCGACCCGCAGCTCGAGGTCGGAGATGGCGGCGATCGTTCCGGCGCACGCCATCAGCCCCAGCGCCCAGGCCCCGGTCATGAGGCGGTGCCCGCCCAGCGCCATCAACGCCTGGGCCAGTGTCAGGGCGATGATGAACGCACCGCTGCCCGCGGCGAGCAGGGCCAGTCCGCCGGCGCTCAGGCTGAAGTCGGAGAAGAGGATCTCGCCGACGGTCGGTCCGAGCACGAAGGCCAGAACGGTACCGAGCACCGCGATCGCAACGACGACCGCAAGGAGCCGCATCACTCCCCGTCTGAACTCGCCGTGTCGCCCCGAGCCGGCCAGGCCGGCGAGCTTGGGCAGCAAGGTGCCTTGCACGGCCTGGAAGGCCAGGACCGGCACTCTCGACACGAAGAAGGCGGACGCGAAGGCAGCGGCCACGTCCTTCTCGTCGGGGGACGAGAGGAGGTTCACCGCGAGCAGCGGCGAATAGGCCAGGAGCTGCATGAGGACCGACCCGAGCAGGAGCCAGCCCAACGACGCCGACAGCTCGGTGTAGGGGGCCTCGGGCCCGGGTTCGAGCAGTCCCCGCTGGCGGCGCAGGGCGACGGCGACGGCGAGGAAGGGCGCCAGGGCGAGCACCAGCGCGTAGGCGCCGGCCCGGTCGACCCCCACCACGGCCAGCACGACACCGGCCGCCAGCCGGATGATGCCCTCGGCCGCCAGCAGCTCGCCGTAGGCCCGGAACCGACCGGCTCCGGCGAGCACACCGCGGGTGAGGTGCATGGCATAGAAGCCGACGAGCCCGATCGCCAGCGCCGCGACGAAGATCAGGTCGCCGTGGTACATCTGGTCGCTCAGCAACGGGGTCGAGGCCACGGCCAGCACGACCATGCCCGCCGTGAGGATCCCGCCGAGGCGGGCGGCCCGAGTGACGAGCGGTCCGCCGCCGAGTCCCTGGGCCCGCCGGTGGGCCATGGCCCGACCGACTTCTTGCTCGAGCGGGAGGAAGATGCCGGGGCCGGCCACGAAGATCACGGCCCAGAAGGCGCTGAACGCGGCCTTGGCGTTGCCCTCGAGGGCGTTGAGCGAGACGATGACGAAGACGTACGAGGTCAGCGCCGACACGGCCAGGCCGGCCCCCACGACTCCCGTGCCCTCGGGCAGGGTCTGGCGGGCCTGGGCGGCGAGACGGGTTGCGCGTGTCCTCATGCCGAACCTCCGACCCCGGCGGTGGCGGGGACGGTACACCGCCCCCGTGCCCTGCTGGCGGAGGCCCGGAACGGTGTCGTCACCGCGAGAGAGCTCCCCGGGCCGCCGCTCCGACCCGGGAGTACTTGGCGATGCAGTAGACGGCCCGCACTCCGTCGCGCCAACCGATCTTCTTGCCCTCCGCGTAGGTCCGGCCCGAGTAGGAGATGCCGACCTCGTACACGCTCCATCCGGCGGCGGCGACCTTGGCGGTGATCTCCGGCTCGATGCCGAAGCGGTCCTCCTCCAGCTCGATGCCGTTCAGCACCTCGAGCCGGAAGGCCTTGTAACAGGTCTCCATGTCGGTGAGGTTCAGGTCGGTGAAGGCGTTGGACACCAGGGTGAGGAAGCGGTTGCCGACGGTGTGCCAGAAGTAGAGCACCCGGTGCGGGCGGCCCCCGAGGAAGCGGGAGCCGAACACCACATCGGCCCGGCCGTCGAGCAGTGGCTCGAGCATCACCTCGTACTCGGCGGGGTCGTACTCCAGGTCGGCGTCCTGGACGATCACGAACGGTCGGCTCGCGTTCCCGAACCCGGTACGCAGCGCGGCCCCCTTGCCCCGGTTGACCGGGTGGCGGTGCAGGACGATGCGCTCGTCGGTGGCCGCCAGGCGTTCCACGATCTCGGCGCTGCGGTCGGTGGAGCAGTCGTCGACGACGATCACCTCGCCGGTGTACGTGCTGGAGAGCACCGCCCGCAGGCAGGCCTCGACGCTGGCCTCCTCGTTGAAGCAGGGCATCACGACGCTCAGGGAGCGCACGCCGTCGAGCGGCGGATCGACCCTCATCCCTGGACCCTCCGCACGAGCCGGGCGAGCGGAATCCGGAAGTCGTCGAGAAGCGCCAGCCCACTGAGCCGCAGAGCGGCATTGTCGAGCACCGAGTTGGCCGGCCGGGGCGCCGGCCGCGGTGGCTGCAGGTCGGCGGTGCTGACCGGCTTCACCCGATCGGGGTCAGCTCCGGCGGCGATCAGGACCTCGCGAGCGAACTCGTACCAGCTCACCGCGCCCTGGTTGGTGACGTGGAAGGTGCCCGGGCGCCGTTCGACGACGAGGCGCTTGATCATGGCCGCCAGATCGTCGGCGAACGTGGGCTGGCCGCGCTGGTCGTCGACGAAGGTGAGCGTGTCGTGCTCGGCGGCGAGGCGCAGGATCGTCTTCACCATGTTGGCCCCGTGGAAGCCGCACACCCACGAGGTGCGCACGATCGTCGACCCGGCGTCGAGCTCGCGCTCCCCCGCCAGCTTCGACGCGCCGTAGACCGACCGGGGCGACGGCTCGTCCCATTCCGTGTACGGGGAGGCCTTGGTGCCGTCGAACACGTAGTCGGTCGAGACGTAGCAGACCGGTGCGCCGACCCGGCGAGCCGCCTCGGCGACGTGGCGGGTTCCGAGGGCGTTCACGAGGAAGGCCCGGTCGGGGTCGCCCTCGCAGGCGTCGACCGCGGTCCATGCCGCCGGGTGGACGACGGCGTCGGGACGGGTCGAGGTGACGGCGGCCAGGACGGCGTCACGGTCGGCGACGTCGAGGGCGCGGTGGTCGAGGCCCACGACCTGATGGTGCGCCTCGGCGGAGAAGGCGGCGACGAGCTCGGCGCCCACCTGCCCACCTGCGCCGGTGACGAGGATTCTCAACGGACTCAGGCTCCCTTGAGCGGTTCCCACCAGGAGCGGTTGGCCCGGTACCAGTCGACGGTGGCGGCGAGCGCCTCGTCGAGGGTGCGGGCCGGCGCCCAACCGAGCGCCCGCGCCTTGGCGCAGTCGATGGAGTAGCGCCGGTCGTGACCGAGACGGTCAGTGACGTACTCGATCATCTCGTCACCGGCGCCGCAAAGGTCGAGGACCTTCTCGGTGAGCTCGCGGTTGGTGGTCTCGTTGCCACCGCCGATGTTGTAGATCTCGCCGACCTCGCCCTTGCGCAGCACCAGGTCGACACCCGCGCAGTTGTCCTCGACGTAGATCCAGTCGCGGATGTTGAGGCCGTCGCCGTAGAGCGGGACCTTGCGCCCGTCGAGCAGGTTCGTGACGAACAGCGGGATGACCTTCTCGGGGAACTGGTAGGGCCCGAAGTTGTTCGACGAGCGGGTGACGAGCACCGGCAGGCCGTAGGTCTCCTCGTAGGACAGGGCGATGAGATCGGAACCGGCCTTCGAGGACGAGTACGGCGAACGCGGGCCCAGCCGGTCGGTCTCGACGAACGAGCCCTCCTCGATCGACCCGTACACCTCGTCGGTCGAGATGTGCAGGAAGCGGTCGACCTCGAGGTGGCGGGCGACGTCGCACAACACGTTGGTGCCGGAGCAGTTGGTGCGAACGAAGGTGTCGGGGTCGACGATGGAACGGTCGACATGGCTCTCGGCGGCGAAGTGAACGACGGCGTCGTGGCCAGCCATCGCGGCGGCGACCGCATCGCGGTCGCAGATGTCGCCCTGCACGAAGCGGTACCGGTCGTCGTCGGCGACGTCGGCCAGGCTCGAGAGGTTCCCGGCGTAGGTCAGGGCGTCGTAGACCGTGACCTCGTCGTCGCTCGAGGCGAGCACGTGCCGCGCGTAGTTCGAGCCGATGAAACCGGCCGCGCCGGTGACGAACAACTTCATGTCGGGTAGAGGCCTCTGCTGGGTGTGGGGACGGGTGCCGGACTCAGGGCCGCAGGCTGATGTGGGGACGCCACTGGGGCTCGATGTCGGCCCGGAGCGGGTTGGTCTGGTCTCGCTTGGAGAGGATGGCGTCGGCGACCCCCCAGTCGGCGTCGATCGCCGGGTCGTCCCAGGCCACTCCCAGCTCGTCGGCGGGGTTGTAGTAGCCGTCGACCAGGTAGGTGATCGTCATGTCCGACAAGGCGGCGAACCCGTGGGCGACACCCGGCGGGATGAACACGCCACGGTGGGAATGGGTGCCGTCGGGCTGGCGGCCGAGGTCGAGCCACTGGGTGGCGCCATCGGTCGGCGACCCCTCGCGGAGATCGTGCAGCACGACCCGGGCGGTGCCGAACGGCACGTACCAGTAGTCGGCCTGGTGGAGGTGGTAGTGGAGCCCGACCACCGCGCCGGCCTGACGGTCGCCGCGGTTGCCCTGGATCATCTCCCGGCCCTGTGGGAACCACTCCCGCCGGTAGGTCTCGACGAAGAACCCGCGCTCGTCGCCGTGCACGTCGGGTTCGACGACCTGGACGCCGCTGATCTCGTCCGATGGGGTGACTGTGGCCAACGCTCGCCTACCTCGGCTGGGGCTCGTCTGGGGCGGGTTTCACGCTAGTGGACTGCGGCCGACGGCTGGCCCATACGGGCAGTCACAGGTCCCGACAGCCGAGCGACGTGTTCCGACCCCCGGCACCGGCGTTGAGCGCCACCACGCACACCCGGTGGGGCCCCGGGGTGCTGTACACGAAGGTGTCGAAGCCGTGGGCGGCGCCGTAGCCGGGGAACACCCCACCCACGTCGGGACGCGACAGGTCGGCAGTGACCCGCTGTGCCTCGACGCCGTCGACCTGGATGGCCACCCGGACCGGGCCAGTGGTGTCGGGGTCGAGGGCCCAGCCGTTCACACCGAGGATGTCGTAGAGGCGTCCAGCGCCGTCGATGCTCCCCACCGGAGCGGCCGAGTTCGACACCGTGCGACAGCCGAGCGACGGGTTGGACGCGCCGGAGCCGACGTTGATGGCGTACACGCAGACCTCGTGGAGACCGGACGGGACCGGTACGTCCACCGAGAACCCGTGGGCGCTCCCCATGGTCGGGAAGGCGGCGCCGACGTCGGGGCGGTTCCCGTCGGCCCGGCCGGACCCACCCCAGTCGCCGTCGACGTACACGTGGACGTCGACCGGCCCGGTCGTGTCCGCGTCGAGGACCCACCCCTGGACACGGGCCCGGCCGACACCGGGAGTGACCTTCTCGTAGTTCCCGAACGGGACCCCGCCCTTCACCGCCACCGAGCGACACCCGAGCGCCGTGTTGGCGTTGCCGGAACCGACGTTGATGGCATAGGCGCACACCCGGCGATTGCCGGCTCGCTGACCTCGGATGGTGACGTCGTAGCCCCCGTTGGCCACGTAGTTGAAGGCCGAAGCGACGTCGGGGCGGGGCACGCCGGTCCCGTAGCGCCCGACCATCGCACCGTCGACGTAGATGTCGACCGGCACGGAACCCGTCGTGTCGGGGTCGAGGGCCCAGCCGGTGGCCGAGATCGAGCCGGCCGACGGGGAGCTGACGGCATCGAGGCTTCCAAGGGGGTTGCCCACCACCGTGCGACAACCCAGCTCGGGGTTCGTCGATCCGGCCTTGACGTTGATGGCGTAGGCGCAGACCCGATGCTCCCCTGCTCCGACGGGTACCGAGAACGAGAAGCCGTGGTTGGCGTTCCACCCGGGATAGGACGAGGCCACGTCGGGCCGGGACCGGTTGGCGCGGGACTTGCCGGCCCAGCTGCCGTCGACGTAGACGTGCACCTCGATGCCGCCGGTGGAGTCGGGATCGATGGTCCAGCCGCTGAGCGACACCGATCCGGGTGCGCGGCTCACTGACTCCAGGTTGCCGAACGGGTTGCCGGCACCGGTGCCGCTGCCGCCCAGCGCGGCGAGGCTCCCGGGGTCGCAGCAGAAGCGGTTCAGGTCGGTGGCGTGGTCGATGCCGGGCACCGTGCCGGTGCTCGTGTACTGCCAGAAGGTCCAGCTGGGCCAGCCGGCGGGGACCAACGGTCGAAACGAAGTGGAGTTCGGGTCGCTCGGGTAGCTGGGCAGCCAGAGGCGGTACCGGGATCCGATGTCGGTGGGGTTCCCCACCGAGTCGCGCCAGAAGTAGTAGCCGGTGTAGATGATCGGCGCCTTGCCGGTCAGGCGCTGGACCTCGCCCAACCAGGCCCGGGTCCAAGCGGCCAGATCGGCCTGACCCAGGCCCCCGGTGGCCTCCAGGTCGAGCACGCCGGGAAGGTCGCCGCCACCGGTCATCGACCCCGTCCGCGACACGAAGTAGCGGGCCTGGTCGACGGCGGTGCTGAGCGGCAACGCCGGGCGGGCGAAGTGGTAGGCGCCGCGGAACAGCCCGGCCTGGCCGGCACCGCGCCAGTCCTCGGCGAACCACGGGTTCGTGTAGGAGGTTCCCTCGGTGGCCTTGACGAACGCGAAGCTGTGCCCGGCGGCTCGGACCGCGTTCCAGTCGATCGGCGCGCCACCCGGGTGCTGGAAGCTGGCCACGTCCACGCCGGTCATGAGGGCGCCGGCCGGGACGGCGGCGCCGATCGCCACGCAGAGCGCCAGCACCACCCCCACGACGATGCGTCGCACGGACGAGGCGCCCCGCCGGCCCTCGTCGGGCCTGGGCGTGGGGGACTTCACTGCTGCCATGGGGTCGTGCTCCCGAGTACTCGCGGCTGCACCGACATCGGCACATCGATGTCCGCACCTGAGCGTCAACCCGGCACGGCCGTGGTCAGCGATGGTAGGGGCGCTCCGCCGCGGCCGTCACCGCGGGCCGCCACCGGGGGCTACTCCAGGTCGACGACGGAGTGGTCGCCCACCATCAGGCGGGTGGCCCGGGGGCGCGTGCTGGAGCGCCGCACCTCGACCTGCTTGCCGATCAGGGAGTCGGCCACACGAGGGATGCCGAGCACCTTCGACTGCTCCAGGATCACCGAGTGCTCGATCTCGGAGTCGACCACCTCGCAGTCGAAGTACACCGAGGTGAACGGGCCGATGTAGCTGTTCACCACGCGCGTGCGCTCGCCGATGATCGCCGGCCCCCGCACCGTGGAGTTGACGATCTCCGCTCCCTCTTCGATCACGACTCGGCCGTCGATGATCGACTCGGCGTCGACCGAACCGCGGATGTCGAGCTCGATCGTCTCGAGGACGAGGCGGTTGCCCTCCAGCAGCGGCTGGAGCTTCCCGGTGTCCTTCCACCAGCCGTCGAGGACCTCGTGGCGGACCCGGTGCCCGTGGTCGATGAGCCACTGGATGGCGTCGGTGATCTCGAGCTCCCCACGCGGCGAAGGTTCGATCGACGCCACCGCTTCGTGGATGCTCGGGTCGAACAGGTAGACCCCCACCAGCGCCAGGTCGGACGGGGGCTCCTCGGGCTTCTCGACGAGGCGCACCACCTCGCCGTCGGCGCCGATCTCGGCGACACCGAAGCGCTGCGGGTCAGCGACCCGGGCGAGCAGGATCTGGGCCGACGGGGCGACCACCGCCTCGTCGAGGGTGAGGGCGGCGCTGCGGTGGCGATCGTCCTCGAACCGGTCGACGAACTCGGCGATCCCCTGACGCAGGAGGTTGTCGCCGAGGTACATCACGAAGTCGTCGTCGCCGAGGAACTCGCGGGCGATGAGCACGCAGTGGGCGAGTCCGAGCGGGGCGTCCTGCGGGAGGTAGGTGACCTTCGCTCCCCAGCGGGAGCCGTCGCCGACCGCCTCGCGGATCTCGGCGCCGGTGTCGCCGGTGATGATGCCGATGTCGGTGATCCCGGCCTCGACCATGTCCTCGATGCCGTAGAACAGAATCGGCTTGTTGGCCACCGGGACGAGCTGCTTCGCGCTCGTGTGGGTGATGGGGCGCAGCCGGGTTCCGGCGCCGCCCGAGAGGATGAGTCCCTTCACGCGGACCTGTCTAGCAGGGCGGCTGCGACCGCCCCGGCGGTCACACGACCCGGCAGCCCAGGCGGGGGTTGCTGCCGCCCGCTCCGACGTTGATGGCGTAGACGCAGACCTCGGCCCGCCCGGCGGGGACTCCGAGGGTGAGGTCGAACCCGTGCAGAGCGCCGTAGCCGGGAAAGGCCGCGCCCACGTCGGCGCGGGTCCGGTCGGCCCGAGCCGAGCCTCCCCAGGCGCCGTTGACGTAGACGTGGACCTCGACGGGGTCGGCCACGTCGGGGTCGATCGTCCATCCGGTCAGGCGGGCGGTCGAGCCGCTCCTGGTGAGGCCTTCGAAGTTGCCGAAGGGGACGCCACCGGGGACGGTCACCGATCGACAGCCCAGGTTGCGCCCCGTTCCGTTCGCTCCCTGGTTCGGGACGGTGGCGCACACCTGGTGCACGCCCGGAGCGACGGAGAGGAGGCGGCTGAAGCCGTGGGTCGCGCCCCGACCGGAGAACGCCGAGGCCACGTCATCGCGCACGGCGGTGGTCGCCACGCTGATCGGGGTCCCACCGTCGATGCGCACCCTCACGGTGGCGTCGCCGGTGTCGGGGTCGAAGGCCCAGCCCCGGACCTCCACCCCTCCGGGGCGGCCGTCGGCGGCGTCGAGTGTGCCGAGCGGTGAGCCGTCGACGGTGGCCGTGCGACACCCCAGCTCGGTGTTGGCGGTGCCGGTGGGACCCACGTTGATCCCGTAGGCGCACACCCGGTGCGACCCACCGGTGGTGGGCAGCGTGACCTCATAGCCGTGGGCCGCGCCGGCCCACGGGTAGACCGAACCCACGTCGGGTCGGGATCCGCTGGCCTTGCGGACCGCGGCCAGCGCCCCGTCGACGTAGAGGTGGACGTCGATCGACGTGTCGCCGTCGGGATCGGCCGCCCACCCGCGGGCCCGCACCCCGCCGGGTACCGCCGAGACGTCCTCGAGGTTGCCGAACGGCTCACCCGGGACGGTCACGTCGCGGCAACCGAGTTGCGGGTTGGTGTCGCCGTACGGGCCGCGGTTGATGGCGAAGGCGCAGACCTGGTGGACCCCGGGGGTCAGGTTCCCGATGGTGAGGCCGTAGCCGTGGTTGGCGCCGTAGCCGGGGACGACCTCGGCGACGTCGGGCCGGTTCCGGTTGGCGCGGGCCGACCCTCCCCAGCCGCCGTCGACGTAGACGTGCACGTCGATGGCGCTGTTGGTGTCGGGGTCGATGGTCCATCCGGTGACCGTCGCGGTGCGGTCGGTCCGGCCGGTGACCGCGTCGAGCGAACCGAACGGGTTGCCCGTCTTGGGTCCCCACGGTGTCTGGGCCACCCTGGGACCGGTGCAGGTGCCCCGGTTGGCGGTCGTGTCGCAGAGCGTGGCCCCGGACGACCAGGTGAGCGAGGTACGGGCATTGCGGCCGTCGGGACGGCTGGCGAGGATCGCGGTGTCGTAACCGGTGTCGGCGGCGATCCACACCCGGTACTCGCGACCGTTCGCCTCCACGACGTAGAACGGCTTGGGGAGCGGGGTGACGCTGGTCGGCCCGGTGTAGGTGCCGCCCGTCCAGCCCTTCGAGCCCTGGGCCAGCGCAGGGTTGACGTACCAGCACTCGACCGGGTTCGAGCTCACCGCCGCCACCAGGCAGGTGCGCTGCTGCATGCCGCCGTATCGCGACACCGACGGGTCGAACCCGGTGTTGAGATGGCTCCCCTCCGCCAGCGCCTGGAAGATCGGCTCGCACTTGTTGGTCGTGCTGCACCCGTACCAGGGGCCCCAGGCGTACTTGCGGCGGGTCGGCGCGTCGACCTTCTGGGAATCGGGTGCGTTGCACCAGCGCGAGGCGATGGTGCGGGCCGCTTGATTGGCCGACGTGACCGAGTCGATCGAACCGGCGGCGCCGAAGGGCCACGCCCCCGCCGAGTCGAACTGCCACATGCCGATGCCCGGGCTCCAGAAGGCGTTGAGGTAGGGCCCGTTCGGGTTGGAGAAGGCGAAGAGGTTGACGTTGGTGGAGTTGACGTTGACGTTGTCGTACCGCGACAGCGCCATCGGCGCCGGGACGGGGCCACCGGCTTCGGTATAGGTCGGGGCCATCATCAGCGCCGCCAGCGCCACCGAGCTCAGCCCGCAGCCGGCGTTGGCCGTGGCCGCCGCCGTCACCGCCTCGAGCGGGCCCTGACCGAAGGTCTGGCCCGACGTCGGCGGATCGACGAGAGGCGGTGTCCACGCTGTGCCCACCAGTGCGAGGACCAGGGCGGCCATCACGCCGACGACGGCGCGACGACGCGCACGGCGGGAGGATGGGCGCGGGGGACGGTCCATGGCGGCAGGGGGCGGGCCGGACGCGCGGGAGCACGACCGGCGCCCGCCTCGGACGACGACGCTACCAGCGCTCTGCGTGGTCGACCCGGCACCCCAGCCGCACTTCGAACCCGACCGGCTCGCTCAGGCGGCGTCGGCTGACGGGGGCGCCTGGCGCGGATGCGGCGTGCAGAACTGGTCGTACTCGGCGATCACGATCTCGTCGGGGTCGATCGAGCACGCCGGGCAGTTGGGATCGCGCCGGATCTTGTAGGTGAAGAACGACTGCTCGAGGCTGTCGTAGGCGAGCAGCCGACCCGAGAGCGAGTCACCCAGATCGAGGATCGCCTTGATGGCCTCGACCGCCTGGATCGAGCCGATGATGCCGGGCAGCACGCCGAGCACGCCGGCCTCGGAGCACGACGGGGCCAGCTCCGGCGGCGGGGGCACCGGCAGGAAGCAGCGGTAGCAGGGGCCGTCGTGGGGCTTGAACACGGTGGCCTGGCCTTCGAAGCGGAAGATCGAACCGTGCACCACCGGGGTGCCCGTCTTCAGCGAGGCGTCGTTGAGCAGGTACCGGCTGGGGAAGTTGTCGGCCCCGTCGACCACGAGGTCGTACTGCGACAGGAGCTCGACCACGTTGGTGGCGTCGAGGCGGGTGTCGTGGGTGATCACCTTCACGTCGGGGTTGAGCTTCTCGATGGTCTCCCGGGCGGAGTCGACCTTGCGCATGCCGACGCGATCGAGGTTGTGGATGATCTGACGCTGGAGGTTCGACTCGTCGACGACGTCCATGTCGATGATGCCGATGGTGCCGACGCCGGCGGCGGAGAGGTACAGCGCCGCCGGGGCACCGAGACCGCCGGCGCCGAGCAGCAGGACCTTGGCGTCGAGCAGCTTCAGCTGCCCTTCCTCCCCCACCTCGGGGAGCAGGAGATGGCGCTGGTAGCGGTTGCGCTGCGGGGCGCTGAGCGTGCGCGGCGCCCGCCACACGCGGCCCTGGTCCTTCCACTGGTTGAACCCGCCGGACATCGAGACGACGTCGGCGTAGCCGAGCTCGCCGAGCGTCTTGGCCGCGAACGCCGAGCGCACCCCGCCGGCGCAGAACACCACGACCGGGGTGTCCCGGTGAGGGATGCGACCCTCGACCTGGGCCTCGAGGTGACCTCGAGGGATGTGGATCGCGCCGGGGATGGCACCCTGCTCGACCTCGTCGGGCTCACGCACGTCGAGGAACACCGTGTCGGGCTCGGTGTCGCGGCGCACGTCCGCGTCGGCCGGGGTGATCTCGCGGATCTCGGCCTTCGTCTTGGAGAGCAGGTCGCGGAACGTCGCCATTGCGTCGCCTTCAGGGGATCGTGCCCGATTCGATCGGGCGGAGTGTCGTACCGGTAAAACCCTACCCAGTGGGTCAGATATTCCGCTAGCTAGCTGGGGACACCCGCCCCGACCAGCACGGTCAGGACCTCGCTCGCCGACCCGCGCACGACCGCGTCGGCGCGGTCGTCGAACGGTGTCTCCTCGGCGTTGACGATCACGACCGGGGTTCCCGCCTCGAGGGCGACGGGCACCATCGCGGCGACCGGATAGACGCTGAGGCTCGTTCCGACGGCGAGCAGGACGTCGGCCTCGACCGCTGCCCGCTGGGCCCGCTGCAGCGCCATCGGGTCGAGCGACTGACCGAACATCACCGTCGCCGACTTGAGGATCCCCCCGCAGAGCTCGCAGGGCGGATCGGCCTCGCCGGCCCGTACCCGGTCGAGGGCGTCGGACATCGGGCCGCGCCCGCCGCAGTCGAGGCACTCGTACCGGTGAGCCGAACCGTGGACCTCCACCACGTCGTCGACGGGTACGCCCGCCTCCACGTGGAGCCCGTCGATGTTCTGGGTCACCAGCGTGTGGAGCCGGCCCTGGCGATGCAGCTCGACCAGGGCCAGGTGTCCGGCGTTGGGCCGCGCCGCCCAGAGCTCCGACTCGAGGCGGATGGTCCACGCCTGGCGCCGGACCTCCGGGTCGGCGACGTAGTGCTCGATGGTCGACCGCCGCTCGGCCTCGGGGTTCTTCGTCCAGACCCCTTGGGGACCTCGGAAGTCAGGGATCCCGGAGTCGGTGCTGATGCCAGCACCGGTGAGCACGGCGACCGAGGCCGCCCCGCGCAGCAGCGCCGCAGCGGCATCCATCGCCGGAGGCGATGCGGTCACTCGGGAACGCCCAGGTCCTCGTCGAGGGCGTCGTGGGGCGGCTCGGCGTCACGCACGTCGCGCAGCGCGACCTCCTGGGCCAGCATCTCGACTCGCTGCTCGAGCCGGCTGACGTGCATCGACAGGTTGATGCAGACCACCAGCAGGAACAGGATCGCCAGGGCGAACACGAGGCTGGTGCCGTCGACGATGCCGAGCGCGTGAGACACGCGGTCGACCAACGGTCGACCCAACGCCATGGCCGCACCGACGCCGGCGACGCCGATCCAGAGCAGGGCGTAGCTCTCCGAGAGCTGCCGGCGGCGCACCACCTCGATGACGATGCCGACGAGCACGAGCACACCGAGGAAGAGGAATATCTCGAGCCTCATTGGTTCGCTCCTCCCACGAGCGGTCGCCGCAACGGGTGCACGACGATGACGAGCATGAGCCGACAGAGGTGGTAGACGCTCTTGACGACGTTGTTCGACGCCTGGCCCCCCATGCGTTCCCGCATGGCAACCGGCACCTCCACGACCCGGAGGCCCCAGTCCTTCGCCAGGAGCAGCGCCTCGACCGTGTCGGAGAGGTAGGCGGTGGGATAGGCCTGGGCGTAGCGGACGATGGCCACACGACCGAAGGCCCGGAAGCCGCTGGTGGTGTCGGTGATGTGGGTTCCCAGTCGGCGCGACACGATCCGTGACAGGACTCGCATGCTGAACCGCCGCATCCGCCCGACGCCGTAGTCGCCAGCACCCTCGGCGAACCGGGAGCCGACGGCGATGTCGGCCGAGCCTGACCTCACCAGCTCGAGGAGCTGGTGCGCCTCGGTGGCGACGTGCTGGCCGTCGGCGTCGACCTGGATGACGATCGGGTAGCCGGCGGAATCCGCGTACCGGAACCCGGTTCGCAGAGCGGCACCGACTCCGAGGTTGAACGGGTGGCGGGCCACGATGGCCCCCGCCGCCCTCGCCTTCTCCCCGGTCAGGTCGGTCGAGCCGTCGTCGACCACCAGAACGTCGGCGGACAACTCCGAGCGGATGGCCTGGACGACCGCGCTGACCGTCGACTCCTCGTTGAGCGCGGGCACGATGGCGAGGACCGAAGCCGACATCAGGCTCCTCATGCTAGTCCTTCGACCCTTTCGGGCCTTGGGATCAGAGACGCTCGAGGGTGCTCGCGGGATCGGAGTCCGGTAGGGCTGCGAGCGGCCGACCGAGGGCCGTTTCGAGCTGGGCTCTCTGAGCCACCCCCTCGGCGAGGATCGCGACGTCGAGCTCGTCGCCCATCGCTACGAGCATGCGCACCAGGGCCTGGGTCTCTGGGCTGTCGGCGAGACCGGCGACGAGCGCGCGGTCGAGCTTGATGGCATCGATCGGGAGGCGGCGCAGGTACCCCATGGAGGTGTGCCCGGCACCGAAGTCGTCCACGGCGATGCCCACCCCGAGCGCCTTGAGGCCCCGGAGCAGGTCCGCGACCTCCTCCCCGCCGCTCGTCAGCGCCCGCTCGTTCACCTCCAGGGTCAGCAGATCAGGTCGGAACCCGCTGCCTTCGAGCGCGGCGAACACGGTGTCGACGAGGCCCCGATCCGCGAGATGGCGATCGGCGAGCTTCACCGCCACGCGGATGTCTCGACCCGCCGCACTCCACCGGGCACCGTGTGCACACACCTCACGGATCGACCATCGGCCGATCAGCGGGACGAGACCGGCCTCCTCCGCGACCGGCACGAACACCGACGGACTGAGAAGACCGCGGGTCGGGTGCTGCCAGCGCAGGCACGCCTCCAAGCCGGTCGGCGAGCCGGTCCTCAGGTCGAACACCGGACGGAAGATGACCCGCAGGCCCCCTGTCGCCACCGCCTCCCTCAGCTCCCATCCCATGCTGAGCTGATCCCGGACGGCGTCGCGCATCCCTGACTCGAACACGACGTACCGGCCCTTTCCGGACAGCTTGGCCTGGTACATCGCGAGGTCGGCGTCGTGGAACAGCGCGTCGGCGCTCTCGCGAGGACCGGAGGCGATGCCGACGCTGCACGAGACCGGAACCGAGACGGCGTTGATCTCGATGGGCTCGCCGAGCACGTCGAGCACCTTCTGGGCCACCACCTCGGCACCGTCGTGGGGCGAGACGCCCTCCAACACGATCACGAACTCGTCGCCTCCCAGGCGACCGACGGTGTCGGTCTCCCGCACGGTCGCCTGCAGGCGCCGGCCGACGGCGCGCAGGTAGGCGTCGCCGGCGCCGTGCCCGAGCGTGTCGTTGACGCCCTTGAAGTTGTCGAGATCGAGGAAGAGCACCGCGACCTCATCCCCGTACCGGGCCTGGCGGGCGAGAAGGCGCTCGGTGCGGTCGATCAGCAGAGTGCGGTTCGGCAGACCGGTCAGGTCGTCGTGGAGCGCCTGCTTGGCCAGCTCCTCGGTCTTCTCGCTCACCATGGCCAACGCGCGGTCACGGGCGCCCCCGATGGAACGCACGAGGGCGAACACCAACAGGGTGATCACCCCGCCCACCACGAACACCACCACCCCTTGGATCGAGCCCCGGGTGCCCGCATCGGACGGTTGGGACACGGTCACCGTCCAACGTCCGTCTGCGGATGCCGGGAAGGTCGCGACATCGACGTCTCGTTCGCCGAGGTCACCGGCGCTGGCGACCGGAGTCACGAAACCGTCCCTCTCGTGCTCCACGGCGAGAGAGAGACCGGACCGTCCAGCGAGGGCGGGGGCCACGAGAGCGTCGGGTTGGATGAGGTCGATCACCCAGCCGATGGTCGCCTCGGCCCGGGCCGAGGC
>DATDIY010000388.1:0-2738 GCA_036520815.1 Acidimicrobiales bacterium | reverse complement strand
GAACGTCATCTACGACCTCATGCTCGGCGGGGTGCTGGCCGCCACGCTGATCCCGGTGATCGTCGAGCGGATGGAGGCCGACGACCAGCGCTCCATCGACGCCATCGCCACCTACGTGGTGACCGCGCTCGTCGGGGTGACGATCCTCGGGGTCGTCCTCTCGCCGCTCATCATCCGGGCCTACACCGTCTTCAAGGACGACGCCGCCGCCGCCGACGCCCAGATATCGATCGCCGTGCCGCTGCTGGTGATGTTCATGCCCCAGGTGCTGCTCTACGGGCTCGACACGCTCTTCACGGCGCTGCTGAACGCCAAGCGGCGATTCGCCGCTCCTGCGTTCGCACCCGTGCTCAACAACGTCGTCGTCATCTGCATGCTGCTGGTGTTCCAGCGGATGGTGGGCGACGACGTCCTCTCCGGCCCCGATCCCATCCAGGCGGTGCTCGACGACAAGACCGCCCTCTTCCTGCTCGGTCTCGGCACGACCGCCGGCATCGTCGCCCTCGTGGCCGTCCTGCTCCCGGCGATGAAGCGGGCCCACATCCGCATCCGGCCCAACTTCGACCACCACAACCCGGCCCTCCGATCGGTGATCCGGCTGTCGGGCTGGATGGTCGGCTACGTCGTGGCCAACCAGGTCTCGCTGTGGCTGATGAAGGCCCTCGTCAACGGCACCGGAGAGGGGCGGGCGTCGGGCTTCGAGTACGCCTGGCAGTTCTTCCAGCTGCCCTACGGGCTCATCGCCGTGGCGGTCATGACGGTGTTCATGCCCGAGCTGTCGTCGCTCGCCTCGCGCGGCGACCGGCAGGGCTATCGCCAGCGCCTGGGCCAGGGTTACCGGCTGGCGATGGTCGTGATCATCCCGGTGACGGTCGCCTACGTGACCCTCGCCTCCCCCGCCATCCGCCTGTTCCTCAACCAGCTCCTCGGCACGGTCATCGACTCGGCGTTCGGTCCCGAGTCGATCGCGATCACGTCGTCGATGCTGACCTGGCTGGCCATCGGGCTGCCGTTCTTCGTGACGTTCCTGTTCATGATGCGGGGCTTCTACGCCCGGCGCGACACCCGCACCCCGTTCATCATCAGCCTCTGGCAGAACGCCGTGCAGATCGTCCTCTCGCTCGTTCTGGCCGCGTTCATGGGCTTCCAGGGGGCGCTGCTCGGCTTCGCCCTCGCCTACGTGTTCGGCGCCCTGATGGCGATGGGTCGCCTCGCCCGCCAGGCCGGCGGGATGGGCTCCACGGTGGCTCGGGCGCTGGGCCGGTACGTGGTGGCGGCGGCGTTCATGGCTCCGATGACGTGGGGGGTCGCTCAGGTCATCGGCTCCGGCGGCGTCTGGCACACCGGCATCCAGGTGGTGCTCTCCGCCGCCGCCGGCGGCGCCGTGTACGTGCTGGTGCTGTGGCTGTTGGGCTCCGACGACCTGGAGCTGATCGCCCAGCTGCGGGGTCGGGGCTCGGCCACACCGGCGCAGGCGACGACGGTCGAGCGAGAGACCCTCGACTCGCTGGAATCCTGAGCCTGCCGACGACCTGCGAGAACGGTGCGCCGATAGCCTTTCGTCATGGCGAATGCAGCGAAGCGCTGGTGGAAGTACCTGGGGGCCAAGGCCAACACCGAGCTCGATGACCGAGCCGACCCGCGGGTGCAGCTCGAGCAGGCCATGGCCGATGCCCAGGACCAGCACCGCCGGCTCAAGGAGCAGGCCGCCAACGTCATCGCCAACCAGCGTCAGGCCGAGATCCGCCTCAACCGGTCGATGGAGGAGTACGAGCGGCTGACGGCCAACGCCCGCCAGGCGCTGGTCATGGCTGATCAGGCCGCCCGGGCCGGCGACGGCGCCCGCAGCGCGGAGTACACGACCACCGCCGAGGCCTTCGCCAACCGCCTGGTGGCCGTGGAGCAGGAGGTCGAGGACACCAAGGCCCTGGTGCTGCAGTCGGCCCAGGCGGCCGAGCAGGCCAAGGGCGCCGTCGCCCAGAACGCCACCCTGCTGCAGAAGAAGCTGGTCGAGCGCCAGAAGCTGTTGAGCCAGCTCGACCAGGCGAAGATGCAGGAGCAGATGAACCGGTCGGTGGCCTCGCTCAGCGCCACCGTCGGCGAGGACACCCCGACCTTCGCCGAGGTCCGCGACAAGATCGAGATCCGCTACGCCCGCGCCAAGGGGATGTCCGAGCTCACCGACGAGACCGTCCCCAACCGGATGCTCGAGGTCGAGCAGGCGACCATGAACGCCGAGGCGGTCGCCCGTCTCGACGCCCTCCGCGAGCAGATGGGCCTCCCCATGCCCCAGCCTCCGGTGCGCTGACTCCTGTCGCCACCCCAGGTGCCTCAACCGTCGTCCATCCACCACCTCGACGACCACCTTCTCGACACGGTCTTCGACCCGGGGTCGAACGCACGCGGACGGGTGTACGCCGACGAGGACCGGGTCCGGCTGCTCAGCTCCGAGCCAGGGGTGCTCGACGCGGTCTGTCGAGGATCGGGACAGTCCTCCTACGTGGTGCGGATCCGATGGCGTCGGAGCGACAGCCACACCGAGATCGACGACACGTGCACCTGTCCGCTCGGCGGAGGGTGCAAGCACTGCGTCGCCGTCATCCTCACCGCCCGCCGACAGGCGGGAGGAGGATCGACACCAGAGGGAGCCAGCGGCGTCGCCGCCGACTGGCGGCGGGAGCTCGCGGAGCTGACCACGACCGAGGACGACGACGAGGTCGGCGAACCATCCGGTCTCG
>DATDIY010000387.1:0-2335 GCA_036520815.1 Acidimicrobiales bacterium | reverse complement strand
CCTCCTCGGGCTCTGGCTCGTGCCCATCCCGTTGGTGCAGACGCTCGGCCTGGCCGCCGCCATCGGCGTGGCCGTGATGATCGTGGCCTCGATGACCCTGCTCCCGGCCCTGCTCGGCTTCGCCGGCAACAAGATCGACCGCATCCGGCTCCCGTTCGGATCCCACGACGGTCCGGTCGATCCCGCCACCAGCTTCTGGGGTCGCTTCGCCCGCACCATGGCCCGCCGGCCGTGGTTCACCATGATCGGCGGGCTCGTGGTGTTGCTGGCGCTCGCCAGCCCGTTCCTGAAGATCCAGTTCGGCATGCCCGACGACTCGTCGCTCCCCAGCGGCCTCACCCAGCGCACCGCCTTCGAGCAGATGCAGGATGGCTTCGGGCCCGGGGTCAACGGGCCGCTCCTCGTCGTGGTCGGACTCCCGACCTCCAACCCGCAGAGCTACCAGCAGGTGCTGCCGAAGCTCGACGCCGTCAGCAAGGTCGTCGGCGCCCTGCAACCCGCCAACACGGTCGACAACGTGCAGTACGCGCTCGGGCCGATCCCGAACGACGCCAACGCCACGACCGCGGTGATCTACCAGGTCACCCCTGAGTCGAGTCCGGACGACGTGGCGACGAAGGACCTCGTCGAGCAGCTCCGGTCCGACCTCGACCGCGCCGTGGCCGGGACCGATCTCACGGTCCATGTCGGCGGCAGCACGGCCACGCTCATCGACATGACCGATCTGGTGCAGAGGTACCTGCCGATCGTGATCGGCGCGGTCGTCCTCGGCGCCTTCCTCCTTCTGGTGCTGGTGTTCCGTTCGATCCTCGTGCCGCTCAAGGCGGCCGTGATGAACCTGATCTCCATCGCCGCGGCCTACGGCGTCGTCGTCGCCGTCTTCCAGTGGGGGTGGGCGAAGGGGGCGGTCGGGCTCGACAGCACCATTCCCATCGTGTCGTTCGTGCCGCTGGTGATGTTCGTGATCCTCTTCGGGCTCTCGATGGACTACGAGGTCTTCCTCATGTCCCGCATCCGGGAGGAGTGGGACCGTACGGAAGAGCCCCGGACGTCAGTGATCCTCGGTGTCGCCAACACCGCCCGGGTGATCACCACGGCGGCGCTGATCATGATCGCCGTGTTCGCGTCGTTCGTCACCAACGCCAACCCGACGGTGAAGCTGATCGGCTTCGGCATGGCCGTCGCCGTGCTCATCGACTCCACCATCGTGCGGATGATCCTCGTCCCCGCCGTGATGGAGCTGCTGGGCAAGGCGGCCTGGTGGTTCCCCCGCTGGCTCGAGTGGCTCCCCGAGCTCAACGTCGAGGGACCGCCGGAGCAGGAAGTGGCGACCGCGGGATCCGATGACGGCCCGCCGCCGGACTCGACCGACGGCGACCGCGAACCGGTCGGCGCCGGAGTCTCCTAGCCGAACGACGCGACGGCGTCGGCGCTGCCACCCCGACGCCGCACCGGCCGCAGCCCGGCCGGCGGCAGAGGCGTGCCCTCACCGTCGGTCTCGGTCGGTCGACCGGTGCCCCGGTTGCGCAGGGACACCGTCACCACGTCGGACCGGAAGGTGTGGCACGACTCCGGTGCTCCACCGCTCTCGTCCGGGTGGGTGAAGGCGTCCATGTCCATGTTGCGGGAGGTTCCGATGAAGATGGCGCGCCGCAGCACGAAGGCCTTCTCCGCGTCATCGGGATCGAGGTGCTCCGAGGTCCAGGCGGAGAACGTCGCCCGGTCGAGCGCCAGACCCTCGAAGCGTCGATCGGCGACCAGGTCGTGGCCCCGAAGTCCCCAGCTGGCCCACAGCGATCCGTCGACCAGGAGACGGGCCGTCCGGACGCCGTCGGCTCCGGGCTCGAGCCACACCTCGTAGGTGCGGTCGCTCCCGCGCCGGGCGGCCGCCGCCGACAGCACGGCCAGGTCGACGGCGTGCACGCACTGAGCGGCCCGGCCGCCCATCCACCGGTCGAGGTCGGCCACGTCGTCGAGCGCGACCCCGTCGAGCGCGGCAGCGCCGGCGACACCGACCGAGCAGGTCGTCCAGGGCAGCCGTTCGGATCCGACGTCGACTGCGGTGATCGTGGTGCCGTCGTGGTGCAGCCGGAGGGCGACGTGGTGCAGGTAGTCCTCCATGGCGCCGTCGACAACTCGGTCAGAGGGCCGCAGCTCGATGCGGCGCCGGTACACCTCATCGGCCATCCGGCCAGCGTAGGGCCCGCTCGCGTCGCCCTCCTCCCACGAAGGTGGCTCACGTCGTCCCGCCGACGGCACGAGGTGAGCCAGCTCAGGGGCCAGTGACCGTCGTCCAACGCACGAGGCCATAGTCGCAGAACCACCCGACGTCGAT
>DATDIY010000386.1:0-5539 GCA_036520815.1 Acidimicrobiales bacterium | reverse complement strand
CGCCGGCGGGCCCGTCCGGGCCCGCCGTCGTCGCGGTCGACCGGAGGTCGGCCAAACGCCTGCTCAGGTGCGCGAGGCCTCGAAGATGCTCTGGATGGTGCTGTCGAGGGCGGAGTCGAACTCTGCGTCGCTCTGCTGGGCCGAAAGGCCCTCGGTCAGCGCACGCGAGAAGCTGGCGATCACGCCAGGGTTGCGGGCGAGGCGAGCGTTGGCCTCGTCACGGCTGTAGCCGCCGGACAGGGCGACGACCCGCAACACCTTGGGGTGGGCGACGAGGTCGGCGTAGAAGCCGTCCTGCTCGGGGAGTGTGAGCTTCAGCATGATGTGGCTGCCATCGGCGATGCCGTCGAGCTCGGCGACGATCCGTTCCTTCAGCAGGGTCTCGGCCTCAGCCTTCGACGGGCTGTTGATGTCGACCTCGGGCTCGATGATCGGTACCAGCCCGTGCCCGAGGATCTGCCGGCCGATCTCGAACTGCTGGGCGGCGACGGCGGTGACGCCCGTGGGATCGGCCACCTTGATGACCGAACGCATCTTCGTGCCGAACACGCCCTTGGCGACAGCGCGCGCCAGCAGGTCGTCGAGGCCCCCCATGGGCTTCATGACCTGCGCGCCGTCCGCCTCGTCGGCCAGGCCCTTGTCGACCTTCAGGAACGGCACCACCTGCTTGATGCCCCAGAGGTACTCGGCGGTGCCCTTGCCCTCGATCTCCCGGTCCATCGTCTGCTCGAAGAGGATGGCCCCGAGGATGCGGTCGCCGTTGAACGACGGGCTGGTGATGATGCGGGTGCGCATCTGGTGGATGAGATCGAACATCTCTTCGTCGTTCGACCAGGCGGACTCGTCGAGCCCGTAGAGCCCGAGCGCCTTCGGGGTGCTGCCCCCGCTCTGGTCGAGGGCGGCGATGAAGCCCTCGGCGCTCTTGACCTTCTCGAACTGTTCCGTGTTCACGCGTGACCCCGTGGTGGTTTCGTCGATCTCCGGCGGCGGTGCCGGCAAGCTCTCGCGGCACGGGATCCGAAGCAACCGGGCCCGCACCCACAGTCTCCACCATCCGTCCTCCGAGCGGAAACGGGCCATCGGGCCCAACGGAGCGCGGTCGGTGGCCGCCCTCCCGCCGGGAACCCTCTGGAGCCGATACCGTCAACGCTGCGCGCGGCCACCGGGGGTGCCGTAGGACGCCGAACCCCGGTCGGACGTGCCGGTCCGCAGCAACCCTGCGGGCTGACCGCCCTCGACACGACGCTCACGCGCCGGGACAGCCGAACAAAGGGGTTTGCATGTCCACCACGGCCGATCCACCACTGGCTCCGGAAGCCCTCGACCGGGTCATCATCCGATTCGCCGGCGACTCCGGCGACGGGATGCAGCTGACCGGTGACCGGTTCACCAGCGCCAGCGCCCTGTTCGGCAACGATCTCGTCACCCTGCCCGAGTACCCCGCCGAGATCCGGGCGCCCGCCGGCACGGTGGCCGGGGTCTCCGCCTTCCAGGTCCACATCTCCGACCACGACATCACCACGCCCGGTGACGCCCCGAACGTGCTGGTGGCGATGAACCCCGCGGCGCTGCTGTCGGAGCTCTCCAAGGTGGAGCCGGGCGCCACCGTCATCGTCAACGTCGACGCCTTCGACGAGCGTTCGCTCGCCAAGGCGGGCTACGACCACGACCCGCTCACCGGCGACGACCTCAAGGCCTTCAGCGTCTACGAGGTGCCGATGACCTCGATCACCCGCCAGGCGTGTGAGCCGTTGGGCGTGAAGCCCCGCGACGCCGAGCGCTCGAAGAACTTCTTCGCCCTCGGACTCATCTCCTGGATGTACACCCGACCCGAGCAGCCGACGATCGACTGGATCAACACCAAGTTCGGCAGCCGTCCCGCGGTGCGCGACGCCAACCTTGCCGCCTTCCGGGCCGGACACGCCTTCGGCGAGACGGCGGAGCTGTTCGACCACCCCTACACGGTCGCTCCGTACGAGAAGCCGGCCGGCGTGTACACGTCGATCAGCGGGAACACGGCGACGGCGTGGGGCCTCATCGCCGCGGCGCAGCTGTCGAAGCTCCCCCTGTTCCTCGGTTCGTACCCGATCACCCCGGCGTCCGACATCCTCCACGAGCTCTCGAAGCACAAGAACTTCGGGGTGCGCACCCTGCAGGCCGAGGACGAGATCGCCGGCATCGGCGCCGCCCTCGGCGCCGCCTACGGCGGCAACCTGGCCGTGACCACCACCTCGGGACCGGGTGTGGCGCTCAAGTCCGAGACCATCGGCCTGGCCATCAGCCTCGAGCTGCCCCTGCTCGTCATCGACGTGCAGCGGGGCGGGCCCTCCACCGGTCTGCCGACGAGGACCGAGCAGGCCGACCTGTTGCTGGCCATGTACGGCCACCACGGGGAGTCTCCGCTGCCCATCGTCGCCGCCTACAGCCCGGCCGACTGCTTCTTCGCCGCCATCGAGGCGGCGCGGATCGCCCTCAAGTACCGCACGCCGGTGTTCCTGCTCACCGACGGGTACCTCGCCAACGGCGCCGAGCCCTGGCTCATCCCCGATGTCAGCACCCTCCCCGACATCTCGGTCTCGTTCACGACCGAGCCGAACCACGTCGACGATGACGGGACACCCTCTCTCTGGCCCTACCTGCGCGATCCCGACACCCTCGCCCGGCCGTGGGTCATCCCGGGCACCCCCGGGCTCGAACATCGCATCGGTGGCATCGAGAAGGAGGACGGTCGGGGCAACATCTCCTACGTCCCCGAGAACCACGAGCGCATGGTCCACCTGCGAGCCGAGAAGATCGCCGGCATCGCCAACGACATCCCGCTGGCCGAGGTCGTCGGCGACGCCGATGACGCCGAAGTGCTGGTCGTCGGGTGGGGCTCGACCTGGGGCGCCATCAACGGCGCCATGGAACGGGTGCAGGCACGCGGGCGCAAGGTCGCTCACGTGCACCTCATGCACCTCAACCCGTTCCCGTCGAACCTCGGGGAGATCCTCCACCGGTACCCGAAGGTCGTGGTGCCGGAGATGAACCTGGGCCAGTTGAGCCGCCTTCTCCGGGCGGAGTTCCTGGTCGACGCCAGAGCCGTCACCAAGGTGCAGGGGCTGCCCTTCACCGCTGGCGAGCTCGAGACCGAGATCCTCGGAGCGCTCGATGACTGACACCGCCATCCCCGTCACCACCCGCAAGGACTGGTCGAGCGACCAGGAGCCCCGCTGGTGCCCCGGCTGCGGCGACTACAACATCCTCGCCGCCGTGCAGACGATGATGCCCGACCTCGGCGTGCGCCGGGAGAGCACCGTGTTCGTCTCCGGCATCGGGTGCGCGGCACGGTTCCCGTACTACATGGACACCTACGGCGTGCACACGATCCACGGCCGCGCGCCGGCGTTCGCCACCGGCCTCGCCGTGTCGCGGCCCGACCTCGACATCTGGGTCATCGGCGGCGACGGCGACATGCTCTCCATCGGCGGCAACCACCTGATCCACGCCCTGCGCCGCAACGTGAACCTCACCATCTTGATGTTCAACAACCAGATCTACGGGCTCACCAAGGGGCAGTACTCGCCGACCAGCGAGGTCGGCAAGGTCACCAAGTCGACGCCGCTCGGGTCGCTCGACTACCCGTTCAACCCGATCAGCGTGGCCATCGGGGCTGAGGCCACGTTCGTGGCCCGCACCCACGACATGGACCGCAAGCACATGCAGGCGGTGATGACCGCGGCCCACGCCCATCGGGGCGCGTCGTTCGTCGAGATCTACCAGAACTGCAACGTCTTCAACGACGGTGCGTTCGAGCAGGTCACCGGCAAGGCCAACCGCGACAGCATGCTGATCCCGCTCGTGCACGGCGAGCCGATCCGCTTCGGTGCCGAGCAGGAGCGGGGCGTGATGATGGGCAACGACGGCCGGGTCCGCCTCGTCGACGTGGCCGAGGTGGGCGAGGCCAACCTGCTGGTGCACGACCAGACCGACGCTGGTCTGGCCTTCCAGCTCTCGCGCCTGAGCCACGGCCCCTACGAGCCCACGCCGATCGGCGTGTTCCGCGACATCGAGCGTCCCGAGTACGCCGAGATGGTGGGCCAGCAGCTGCTGGCGGCAGCGGAGAAGAAGGGGCCGGGCGACCTGCACGCCCTGCTCCACTCCGGCGCCACCTGGACCGTCGAATAGCGTCGCCCAACCCGGTCGGGCGGGCGCAAAATGCGCCGCGCATGTCGGGGGTGGGGGACGTAGCGTTCGGACATGGACCGGCGGGGGGCGTGGACTGTGGGCGCGGGCGTGCTCGTCGCCGCCCTGCTCGTCCTGGCGGCGAGCTCGGGTTCGGTCGCCATCGTCCGACAGGCGCCGGACATGCCATGGGAGAACGCCGAGTTCGACCTCCCCGAGCGGGTCGCGGAGACGCCCACCGATCCCGAGCCGCCCCCTCCACTGGTCGATGAGCCGACGGCCGAGCCGGAGTTGCCGTTCATCGTCTCCGCGCTGGCGCTGGGGATCATCGTGGTGGTCGTGGCGGCGGGGGCGTCGTTCGCGGTTCGAGCCGTTCCCGGGCTGTGGCGGGAGCGGCTATGGGTCGGCTGGCGTCGTCCGGAGAGCGTCGATGAGCCTGACGAGCCCGATGGCCCGGGCTCGGCGGCTGTGGCCGTGGTCGCGGACGCCGAACTGCAACGCGAGCTGCTGCAACAGGGCGAACCTCGCGCCGCCATCGTGGCGTGCTGGTTGCGCCTCGAGTCTGCGGTGGCGTCGGCGGGGGTGGTCCACCACCGGTCCGACACCTCGACCGAGCTGACCGAGCGGGTGTTGGCCGAAGCCAGCGTCGACCGGCATGCGATCCGGGCGCTGGCCGCGCTCTACCGGGAGGCGCGGTTCTCGACGCACCCGATGGGCGAGCCCGATCGCGCCGCCGCCCTCGCCGCGCTCGACGCGGTCCACGTCGGCCTGGGCGCAGGGGTGCCGGCATGAGCACGCCTTGGCGGCTGGTCGCACTCGTGGCCGCGCTGGTGGCGGTCACCGTCGCAGTGGCGGGGTGGTGGGGGATGGATCCGCAACCGCTGCTGCTGGCTGCTCTGACCGTGGCCGTCGTCGCCGCTGCGGTGGGGCTGAGGGCACTGCGCCGGTCGGCCGCGCCCGCCGTCGTGTGGCCGCAGGCGCAGCCGGTCGAGGAGGAGCACCGGATCGACTGGCAGGTGGCGGCGCTGCGGACCCGAGTCGCCTTCGCCACGACCGACCAGGATTCCGGCGATCGGCTGCGTGAGGCGCTCGTGGCGCTGGTCGACGATCGACTGACCGGCGTGTACGGGGTCGACCGCCGAACCGATCCGCAGGCGGCGCGTGCGATCCTCGGCGACGAGCTCTCCCGGTTCGTCGACGACGGCCCGAGCCGCTCGCGGTGGCGGCGCCGGGATCTCGAGCGGATCGTCGCCGGCATCGAGGGGTTGTGACATCAGATGACGGAGAACGCGGAGATCGGAGGAACATGGCGGAGTTGAACCCAGAGGCGGTCGGTCGTCTCGCAGCCGAGGTGCTCGACGAGGTCGAGGTGGCG
>DATDIY010000385.1:0-3970 GCA_036520815.1 Acidimicrobiales bacterium | reverse complement strand
GAGGCCGGCCAGAACATCAGCCAGACCTCGCTCGTGCCGCTCTACTACCCGGAATGGTGCGCGCCGGAGATCCGCGACCCCATCGCCGCCGCCTGCGAGGCGGGCCGCTCGAGCTGCTACGGCACCGGCGTGTACCCGGGCGTCATGTCCGACGTGATCCCCATGGGCCTGCTGGCCGGGTGCGAGCGCGTCGACCGGATCCGCGTGACCGAGATCCTCAACTACATCGAGTACTACGGCGTCGAGGAGGCCCGCCTGTTCGGCGTCGGCGGCCCTCTCGACCAGGGCCAGGCGACGGCGGAGAAGGTGGCCGAGGGCAGCCTGCCCATCCTCGGCCCCAGCATCCGGCACCTCGCCGCCCACCTGGGGGTCGAGATCGACGAGATCCGGATCACGGAGGTCGAGGTCGCCCCCGCGCTCGAGCGCACGGAGGTCCAGGGCTTCGTGATCGAGCCCGGCACCATGGGCGCCCTGCGCCACACCACCCAGGGGTGGGCCTTCGGCCGCCCGGTGATCGAGCACTCCTTCGTGACCCGCTACGACAACGCCGCCGGGCCCGACTGGCCGGCGCCGCGGGGAGGCGCCACCGGCTGCTACCGCATCGAGGTCGAGGGCTCGCTCTCGCTCGAGGTCGACGGCTTCGTCATCGAGCCCGGAACCATGGGCGCCCTGCGCCACACCACCCAGGGCTGGGCCTACGGCCGACCGGTCATCGAGCACTCGTTCGTGACCCGCTACGACAACGCCGCCGGGCCCGACTGGCCAGCACCGCGGGGTGGGGCCACCGGCTGCTACCGCATCGAGGTCGAGGGCTCGCTCTCGCTGGAGGTCGACATCAACCTGGTGGGCCACCGCCCCTCGGCCGAGCAGACCATGGGCTTCGCCACCGACAGCGCCCAGCTGGGCGCCTACCTGATGACGACGGCACCGGCGATCAACGCCATCCCCTACCTCTGCCAGGCCGAGCCCGGCCTCTACGGCTCGCTCGACCTCGACCGGCGCCGCGACCTCCACGTCATCCGCTCGACCTGACGTCGCCAACGTGCCCGGCCCGAACCTCCCGCTTCTGGTGGAGGTTTGCTCGTGTGAGAGCCGCGCAGACCTCCACCAGAACGGCAGAGGCGAGGCCTACGTGGGCCGGTCGGTCAGGCCGGGGCGCCGCGGCCGCTGAGCTCGCGGATCTCGGGGATGGTGACGGCGAGGCCCGACCAGTCGGTCGGCTGCTGGGCCATCCACCGGATCTGCTGGCCGCACTCCTCAGGGCTCACCAGCTCCTCGGTCGTGTAGCCGCCCATGGCGATCGCCTCGCCCTGCTGCTCGAGGACGGTCCGCCAGCCCTCGGTGGTGACCACCGTGTTGATCCGGTACACGTTGAACGACACGCCCTTGCCGCCGTGCTCGAAGTGCAGCCAGCGGGTGAAGGCCTCCTGGGCGGCCTTGGTCGTGCCGTACAGCGACATGTCCGGCATGAACTCCACGGCGGCCCTGGTGCCCACGTTGATCACGTGGCCGTGACCCCTCTCCAACATCCCCGGCACCAGCAGCTGGCACAGCTGCAGGGGGGTGGAGACCTGCATCTGGAACCCGAGGCGCCACTTGCGGGGAGCGACCTCGAGGATCGGGCCGTTCGAGGTGTAGGCGGCGTTGTTGACGAGCAGGTCGCAACGGCCCTTCCACTCCAGGGTCTTCTCGGCGATCGCCGTCACCTGCTCGCTGTCGGTCAGGTCGGCCTGCACCGCGAGGGCATCGACCCCTTCGCCCTCGAGCTGCGCGACGACCTCCTCGAGGGTGCCGGGGGCGTACTTGTCGGGGCGCTCCTTGGTGCTACGACCGACGACCACGACATCGGCCCCGGCCTTGGCCAGCTCGAGCGCCGCCGCCTTGCCCACGCCCCGCGTGGCGCCGGTGACGACCGCCACCGTGCCCTTCAGATCGGTTGCCTCGACGTCTCGATCGCTCATCGACATCCCCCCGTGTACCCGACCCGATCGACTCTAGGTCCGCCAGCCCCAGCGGTCCCTGGGCCGTCCAACTACGCCAAAGAGCCCGTGACCGAGCCCCGGTAGCCTCCGACCAGACCACGCCACACGGGCCCGGGGGAGACGACGATGCGAGCTGCGGTCCTGCGCGACGGGAAGCTGACGGTGCGGGAGACCGCCGATCCGACGCCCGGTCCCGGTCAGCTGCTGGTGCGGACGTTGGCCACCGCCCTGTGCGCCTCCGACGTGCACTTCATGGATCACCCCGAGACGATCGAGGGCGATCCCCGGTACCTCTACGACCCCGACCGCGACATCGTGATGGGCCACGAGTTCGTCGGCGAGATCGTCGCCCACGGACCCGACTGCACCGGTGACATCCCCGTCGGCACCCGCGTCACGAGCATGCCGGTGCTGCTCGGAGACGCCGGGTCGAAGGTGATCGGCCAGCACCCGGACTCGCCCGGGAGCTTCGGCGAGCTCTTCCTGCTGACCGAGCGCATGGCCCGCGCCGTGGCCGACGGGCCGTCCGACGACGCCATCGCCGTCGTCGACGCCTTCGCTGTCGGCGAGTTCTACGTCCGTTCTGCGAACCTCGCCCCCGACGAGATCCCGATCGTGCTCGGAGCGGGCGCGGTGGGGCTGTCCGCCGTCGCCGCCCTCGCCTCTCGCGGCGCCGGGCCGATCATCGTGTCGGACTACAGCGCCGAGCGGCGCAAGCTCGCCGCCCAGTTCGGGGCCGACGTCCTGGTCGACCCGGCCGAGCGCCACCCTTTCGAGGTCTGGAAGGAGCTGGCCATCGAGCGGGGCGCCAGCCGCGAGCCGGTGGTGATCGAGTGCGTGGGCGCGCCGGGCCTGATGCAGTCATTGATCGACCTCGCTCCGTACCGCACCCGCGTCTATGCCGCCGGCGGCCACTACACCGGCGATCACATCTCGGTCACCGCCGCCAGCCAGCACGGGGTCACCCTCCAGTTCGGCGGCGGGCCCCAGATGGAGGACTGGTACGGCACCCTCGACGCCGTCGTCGAGGGTCGGCTCGACCCGACCCCGGCGATCGGGATGGTGGTGGGCCTCGACGGGCTGCCCGACGCCCTCGACCTGGCCCGGCGCTCGGAAGGTCCGCCCCGGATCGTGGTCCACCCCTGGGAATGACGCGGCGCTCCCGGCTCCCCCGCTCGGTTCTGCCATGAGCGCCCCGGGCTGGACCTGCCCCGACTGCGGTCGGCTGTTCGCCCGGGCCGGGCAGGGCCACGAGTGCGAGCCGGGCCTGAGCATCGAGGAGTACTTCGCCACCGGTCCGGCCCACGAGCGGCCCGTGTTCGACGCGGTGATGGCGCACCTGACCACCGTCGGCCCCGTCCACCCCGACGTGGTGTCGGTCGGGATCTTCCTCAAGAGCCCCACGAAGTTCGCCGAGCTCCGCCCGATGACGAAGTGGGTGGCCATCTCCTTCGCCTTGTCGCGCCGAGCCCGCCACCGCACCATCGTCCGCAAGGTCGTCGAGTACGGCGGCCGGTGGTGGCACACCGCCAACGTGGCCTCCCCCGACGACCTCGACGACGGCCTGCTCGACCTCCTGACCGAGGCCTACCTCGAGACGCTCCCCGACGGGCCGGCGCCCTCCGCCTGACCGGGCAAACCCTGTCGAGGGCGGGGGCCGATGACCCGTACTGTGCGCCGATGCCGATCACCCCGGACACCAAAGACTGGACCTGGGTCCTGCGGGAACCATGTCCGGAATGCGGCTTCGACGCCCCGCGGGTGCCACACGACGAGCTGAGCGGGTCGCTCCTGGTGCACACGACCCGATGGGTCGAGGTGCTCGCTGGCCCCGACGTCACGGCCCGGGCGCACGACGACATCTGGTCGCCCCTCGAGTACGCCTGCCACCTCCGCGACGCGTTCACGGTGATCGATGGCCGGCTCGAGCTCATGCTGAGCCACGACGGTCCGACGTTCCCGAACTGGGACCAGGACGCCACCGCGAT
>DATDIY010000384.1:0-4324 GCA_036520815.1 Acidimicrobiales bacterium | reverse complement strand
ATCGAGTACGCCCAGCTCGGCCCGGTGGCCGGGCCGATCATCTCCTCTGGGGGCCCGGCCGCCGGAGACGGCGGATCCGACGACCTCGACGGCACGACGGCCGAGTTGGTGCTGCTCTCCAAAGCGATCCAGACCGCCGGTCAGCGGCGGAGCGTCGTCGAGAACGTCTCAGGTACGGTCAACTCCGGCGACCTGATCACCGTCATCAACCGGCCCTTCATGGAGAACCACGCGGCCTTGGAGATGCTCGCCCAGATCGCCACGCCGGGCGTCGTCGATCGCCTCGATGCGCTGGAGCAGACCGACGACTACCGGTACACGATCGACGTGGTCGACAAGGTGGCGGCGGACATGCGCGCCGGGGAGACCTCGACGTGGGACGTGCCGAGGGCGGTGGCGGCCAACCAGTTCGTGATCGACGAGATGGTCGACATGCGCAGCGACATCGTGGACAACGCGGTCGCCGAGGCGACGACGGCTCGTGACGACGCCCGTCGTGACGCCACGGTCACCATCGCCGTGACTCTGGTGCTCGGTCTCCTCCTGATCGCCCTCACCGTCGTGCTCTACCGCTCGATCCGGCGGCCGCTGCGCAAGGTGAGCGACCGCAGCCGCCACGTCGCCCAGGACGAGCTCCCCGGCATCGTCGAGCTGATGCGCACCAACCCCGATGCCGAGGTCCCCGAGATCGAGCCGATCGAGGCGACCTCGAAGGACGAGATCGGCGAGCTGGTGGAGGCGTTCAACGAGATGTCGGGAACGGCCATCCAGCTCGCAGGTGAGCAGGCCGCTTCCCGACGCAACGTGGGCGACATGTTCATGAACCTCGGTCGTCGGAACCAGAAGCTCCTCAACCGGATGCTGAAGGACCTCAGCGAGCTCGAGCGGACCCAGGAGGACGCCGACACGCTCGCGGCGCTCTACGGCATCGACCACCTGGCCACCCGGATGCGTCGGAACGCGGAGTCGTTGCTCGTGCTCGCCGGCGCCGACCAGGCCCGGCGGTGGAAGGAGCCGATCTCGTCGGGCGACGTCGTCCGCGCCGCTCTGTCCGAGGTCGAGAACTACGAGAGGGTGATCATCGACGACGACGGCACCTACAAGATCGCCGGCGACTACGTGGCCGACCTCGCCCATCTCCTCGCCGAGCTCATCGAGAACGCCCTCGTGTTCTCGCCTCCCACCTCGTCGGTGCAGGTCGTCACCCGAATGACCGAGCGCGGGTTCGTGATCGCCATCCTCGACAGTGGGGTGGGCATGAGCGACGAGCGACTCACGGAGGCCAACGCTCGGATCGCTTCCGCCGCCGACGAGTACGAGACGCCGTCGAGCTTCCTCGGCCACTTCGTGGTGGGCCGGATCGCGGCCCGGCGGGGCCTCGAGGTCGCGCTGCTGGAAGGCCCCGCCGGCGGTCTCGCCGCCCGGGTGATGGTGCCCTCGGCCGCATTGGTGGTGCCGGCGGACGGCGTCGCCTCACTGCTCGCGATCGAGCCGATCGAGCCGAGCGAGGAGATGCCCCGGCGCGACCGGGTGACCGCCGGTGCGGTCCTCGCTCCGGTCCTCCCCCTCTCCGCCGGGGCACCATCGGCGCCGCTCGCCACCGCCCCGGGTTCGGCCCCATCGAACGCGTCCCTCTCGCCCACGGCGCCGGTCGACCCGGTTTCCGCCCCGTCGACCGGGACCCTCCCGAGCCGCACCGGCGGGGCGGCCGACGCGCCCGTCACCAGGTTCGGTGTCAGCGCCCGCCGTCCGGGGGCGAGCCTCCCCGACTCGACCGTGACCACGAGCCCGGCCCCGTCGGCCCCGGCCCGGCCCGATCTCGGTGATCCCGACGCTGTCCGGACCAGCCTCTCCGGCTTCCAGGAGGGCACCCGTCGAGCTGACGACGTAGCGGCCGCACCCGAGACGAAGTTCGGGGTGAGTGCCCGCCGTCCGGGGGCCAGCATGCCGGCCACGTCCCTTCCGGCCAAGGGCAGCGTCCCTGCGTCGGATGCCGCGGAGGACCACGGTGATCCCGACGCCGTTCGCAACAGCCTTTCCAGCTTCCAGCGCGGCACCAGCCGCGCCGACCGCGAGGGAGAGCAGTGATGACCAACCAGTTCGACGGGGGCCTGGGATTCATCCTGGATGGGTTCGTCACCGAGACCCCTGGCGCCATCTACGCCCAGACCGTGTCCGCCGACGGCATGCACCTCGCCGCATCGACGGGCTTCGGGCAGACCGAGCGTGACACGTTCGCGGCCATCGCCTCGGGCTTGTCGAGCCTCACCGACTCGGCGGTGGAGACCTTCAGCCTCGGCAGCGTCAATCGCCAGATCATCGAGGCCAGCCACGGGTGGATCCTGGTCTCGCGGATCTCGACGACGGCAGCCATGGGGGTGGTCGCGGAGCCGAGCGCCGATCTGGGCCTCATCGGCTACGAGATGACCCTGCTCGCCAAGCGGCTTGGAGAGGTGCTCTCGCCCGAGCTCATCGATCGGCTCAAGAACGCTCTCGTCGGACATCGATGAGATGAGGTACGAGGACGAGGTCGAGGAGGGCGACGAGGTCGTCCGCTCCTTCATGGTCACCAACGGTCGGGTGCGCGCCCGGGCGGAGGAGCTGGCGATCGAGACCCTCGTCACCGCGACCCCCGGGGGTCGTGCCCGCTCGTCGTCACTGCAGTTCGAACGACGTCGGATCGTGGAGGAGATCCACGGGCCTGTGGCGATCGTCGAGATCGCCGCTCGGCTCGAGCTCCCTCTGCGGGCGACCCTGGTCCTCGTCTCCGAAATGGTCGACGACGGTCTCCTCTCGGTCAGCAGCGTTGTCCACGTTGCCGACCGTTCGCTTCTGATCCAGATCCGCCAGGCCATCGACGCGCTGTGATGGCCCCGGTCCGCATGGGAAGACACCAACGATGACCATCGAGAGCAGAGAAGCGTCCGTGGCTGCCGGCGAGGCCGGAGCCTCCGCAGCATCAGCGAAGATCGTTGTCGCCGGTGGGTTCGGGGTGGGCAAGACGACGTTCGTGAACGCGGTGTCGGAGATCCCGCCCCTTCGCACCGAGGAGCACATGACCGCCGCGGCGGCGGGGTTCGACGACGCCAGCAGGGTGCAGACGAAGGTCTCGACCACCGTCGCCATGGACTTCGGCCGGATCAGCGTGGCGGACTTCCTGAAGATCTATCTCTTCGGGACGCCGGGCCAGGAGCGGTTCGCCTTCATGTGGGACAAGATCAGTGACGGTGCGCTGGGCGCAGTCGTCCTGATCGACACCGCCCGGCTGGCCGACTCGTACGGGTCGATCGACTACTTCGAGGCGCGTGGCGTGCCCTTCGTGGTCGCCGTGAACGAGTTCCCCGGTGCGCCGCACGGGACCCCCGACGAGGTCCGGGCGGCGCTCAACATCAGCCCGGGAATCCCGATCACGATGCTCGACGCCCGCGATCGGGAGTCGGTGAAGTCCACACTCCTCGCCCTCGTCGACCACCTTCTCGGGCAGTTGAGCGGGGAGGTCGCGCCGCAGCAGGCTCCGCCTTCGTTCAGGATGCGCCCCGCGCCCGCCCCCGCTCGCTGACCTCCCTCCAGCTCGCCACCCTCCTGTTCGGGCCCTTGGAAGGCGACGGCGTTCCCGACAACGGAACGTGGCGGGTCCGGTGCCGAGCGCGAGTCGGTGTCATCACCGCCATTCGGCGGGTAGACCATGACGATGAGGTTCCGAACCGGAGTGATCATCGGTGCCGCCGTGGGCTACTACTACGGCGCCAAGGCGGGACGGGAGCGGTACGAGCAGATCGACGCCGTGCTCGACCGGATCCGATCTCGACCGCAGTACCAGCAGGCCCGTGACCGGGCCCTCGACGGGCTGGGGGGCGTGAGCCGGGTGGCGAAGGACCGGGCCACCGCGGCGCTCGACAGCGCGGTGTCGGCCGTGCTCCCGAGCGAACCGGAGCCGAGCTACGAGCCTGGTCTCGAGTTCAACCCCGACTTCAGCCCGTCCACCGAGGAGATCCTCGCCGACCTGCGCGGTGACGCTCCCGCCGGCTGACCTGGCTGTCACACCCGCTGGGCAGACTCGGCGCCCATGGGCTACCGGGGCAAGGTCGCAGAACAGGAGCGGGCCCGTGAGCTGCGGGCGCAGGCGTGGACGCTGACCGACATCGCCGCCGAGCTCGGCGTTGGCAAGGGCTCGGTCTCGAAGTGGGTGCGTGACGTCGAGTTCACACCCAACCCACGCCGGACCAGCCGCCAGCGTGGACCCAGTGCGGCGCAACTCCGCAAGGCCGCCGAGATCGCCGATCTTCTCGAAGTGGGGCGGCAGCGCATCGGCCAGCTGAGCGAT
>DATDIY010000383.1:0-3722 GCA_036520815.1 Acidimicrobiales bacterium | reverse complement strand
CCCGAGCGTCAGGTGCGTTCCCGCTCGACGTCACCATCTCCTCGGCAAACGGCGCCCTCCCCGTCGCCACCACCGAGTACACGGTCCGGTCGACCGCCATCTCTGGCATCGGGCTGGCGCTCTCCATCGGCGCCGGGCTGTTCCTGCTGGTCTGGTGGGCCCGCCACTTCCGCACCGCCCGCCGGGCGCGCCAGCTGGTGGGAGCCGATTCCGATGCCCTGACCCTCGACGACGCAGGTGGCTACGCTCCGACCGACGTCGAACCCACCCGCGAACCCCTGCCCACGGAGGGCTGATGACCGTCCACATCGTGACCGACAGCTCCTGCGACCTCACGGAGGCAGAGACGAGCGAGCACGGCATCGGCGTGGTCCCGCTGAGCATCCGGTTCGGCGCCGACGAGTACGTCGACCGTGAGCAGCTGAGCGTCGAGGACTTCTACGCCAAGATGGCCAGCACCGGCCTGCTGCCCGAGACCGCCGCCCCCTCACCCGGGCGCTTCGAGCAGGAGTTCCGCGCCGCGGCCGCCGCCGGAGCCGATTCGGTGGTCTGCATCAACCTCTCCGGCGAGCTGTCGGCCACCTCTCAGTCGGCCCGCAACGCGGCGCGCGCCCTCGAAGGCGAGCTCGACGTGCGCGTCATCGACAGCCTCTCGCTCACCGGAGGGCTGGGCACCATGGTCCTCGACGCCGCTGCCGCGGCGGCCGACGGGGCCGACGCCGACTCGATCGAGAAGCTCGTGCGCGAGCTCATCCCCCGCACCCAGATCTACGGGGCGCTCGACACGCTGGAGAACCTGAAGAAGGGCGGACGCATCGGCAGCGCCAAGGCGCTGCTGGGCTCGATGCTGTCGGTGAAGCCGATCATCCACATCGCCGACGGCGCCGTCGAGGAGGCGGGCAAGCAGCGCACCCGCAAGCGGGCCCTCGAGTGGCTGCGCGACACGCTGTTCGCCGAGCCGACCGTCGAGCAGCTGTCAGTGCTGCACGGCGAGGCCCCCGACATCGACCTCTTCCTCGAGATGATCGCTCCCCGCTACCCGCGCGAGTCGATCCGCATCGGCAAGATCGGTGCCGTCATCGGCACCCACGGCGGCCCCGGCGTGATCGGCATGTGCTACCTGACGTGACGCCGGTGGGAGGGACGCCGACGTGACCGGGACCGCTCGACCAGGCAGCGGTCGGGTGCTCGCCGGCCGGTACCGACTCGATCGCCACCTCGCCAGCGGCGGCATGGCCGAGGTGTGGGAGGCGACCGACCAGGTGCTCGGCCGGCCGGTGGCGGTGAAGATCCTGCACTCCCACCTGGGTGACGACCCCGCGTTCCAGGCCCGGTTCCGCCACGAGGCGGTGGCCGCCGCCCGCCTGGTCCACCCGGCCATCGTGGCCATCTACGACACCTGCCACACCGAGGACGCCGACGCCATCGTGATGGAGCTCGTGCGGGGTCGCACCCTGCGCGACTACCTCGACGAACGGGGCCGGCTCGACCCGGTGGAGGTAGTCCACGTCGGCTCCGAGGTGGCCTCCGCCCTGAGCTGCGCCCACCGCGCCGGCATCGTCCACCGCGATGTGAAGCCGGCAAACATCCTGCTCTCCGACGATGGTCGGGTCCTGGTCACCGACTTCGGGATCGCCAAGGTCCTCGACGAGCCCGACCTCACCCGCACCTCCCAGCTGCTCGGCACGGTGAAGTACCTCGCCCCCGAACAGGTGGAGGGCGGGGCCGTCGACGCCCGGACCGATGTGTACGCCCTCGGTGCGGTGCTCTACGAGTGCCTGTGCGGCGAGCCGCCCTTCCGCGCCGACAACCCGGCCGCGCTCGCGTTGGCCCGCCTCCACCGCGACCCTCCCCCGCCCCACGACGTGGTCGCCGGCGTCCCGCCCGAGCTCGAACGCGCCCTGGTCCGGTCGCTGAAGCGCCACCCCGACGAGCGCTTCACCACCGCCGACGACCTGCGCACCGCCCTGCTCAGCACCCGCCTCGACAGCTGGGACGACCTGACCACCGTCACCGGCTCCCAGGTCCCGGTGGCGGCGGCGGCCGGTGCGACCACGGGAACGACCGATCCGACCCGGGCGGCGGCAGGTTCGACCTGGCTGCCGGCCGGGCAGGGCCCGCCCCGGGCGCCGGCACCGGCGCCTCGGAGGCGGGGACCAACAGCGGGCGTGGTCGTGTCGCTCGTCGTCGTGCTGGCCCTGCTCCTCGTCGCCTTGCTGGTGGCCACGACCGACGTCGGCCAGCAGATCTTCGACAACGTCCGTCCCGAGCAGGGCACACCCGAGACCGCCACCGTGGTGCCGATCGTCCGCGTCAACTCGTTCGACCCCGAGGTGCGCGACGTCGAGAACGAGGAGCTGGTCGGCAACACCATCGACGGCAACCCGGCCACGACCTGGCGCACCGATCGATACGAGACCCGCAAGTTCGGCAACCTCAAGAGCGGCGTCGGGCTGATCGTCCAGCTCGACGGCGTCCACTCCCTCGACCGCATCGTGGTCGACTCGCCGACCACCGGGTGGGCGGCGCAGATCCACGTCTCCCAGGGTGGGGCCCCGACGCTCGACGGGTGGGGCCAGCCCCTCGACCGGGCGGACGGCATCGCCGGGGGCACGACGACCTTCGACCTCCACGGGGCCGAGGGCGACCAGGTGCTCATCTGGATCACCGACCTCGGAGCCGACCGGGTCGAGATCGCCGAGATCGCCCTCGCCGGCTGAACCGGCACTCGAACGGACCCGCACTAGCCTCGGGCCATACGCGAGCGGGACGACACCGAGCTGGTCCGCGCTGCCCAGGCCGGCGACCGCAGCGCCCTCGACCAGCTCTTGCGCGCCCACGTCGACCGCCTCCACGCCCTGTGCCGGCGCCTCTGCTCGGACCGTTCCGACGCCGAGGACGCCACCCAGGAGGCCCTCCTCGCCGTGGTCCGCGGGTTGCCCCGCTTCGACGGTCGGTCGTCGTTCACGACGTGGTCCCACCGGGTCGCCACCAACACCTGCCTCGACGCCCTGCGGCGCCAACGGCGCCGTCCGACGGTGATCCGCTCGATCGGACCCCGTGACGACGAGTCCGACCGAGGGACGACGCCGTTCGGACCGCTCGACCCGGTGGACCCCGCCGCCGGCCCCGACATCCGGATCCCACAGCGGATGGCGATCGACGACGCCCTCGGCTCCATCCCCGAGGAGTTCCGGGTGCCGGTCGTGCTGCGCGACCAGATGGGCCTCGACTACGCCGAGATCGCCGAGGTGCTCGGGATCCCGCCGGGCACGGTGCGCTCGCGGATCGCTCGGGGCCGGGCCCGACTCGCCGAGCTGCTCCACCCCGACGACGGGAACCCGAGCGCCGACGACGACGTCCAAGGGACCAGACCATGACCGAGCCCGTACCGCCGATCGATGACGAGCTGGTCTCGGCCGTCCTCGACGGCGAGGCCACGCCCGCCGAGCGCGCCCTCGTGGAGGGCAGCCCGGCCGGACGCCGCCGCCTCGAGCAGCTGCGGGCGACGGCCGCGGCGGTGGGCGAACCGGTGGAGCCGCTCTCCCCCGCCGTCGTGGACCGCCTGGTCGGCCGGGCGCTCGACGAGAACCTCCGATCCGAGCCGGCGTCGACCCTGTCCCCGATGGCTCGGCCGTCCCGGCGACGGTGGGCCCCGGCGGTGGCGGCCGCTGCCGCCGCCATCCTGGCCGTCGGTGGGATCGTGGCGCTGGCCCGGTCGG
>DATDIY010000382.1:0-4267 GCA_036520815.1 Acidimicrobiales bacterium | reverse complement strand
TGGCGAACGCGGGCGCCCCGGCCAGGCTGACCACCAGGTTCAACACGTACAGCACCAGCCCGAGGGCCACCGCCTGCTCGGCGGGCACGCCCAGCGGTGTCAGGAACAGCACGAAGGCGCCCTCGCGGATGCCGAGGCCGGAGATACCGATGGGCAGGACCTGGGCGATCAGCACTGCGGGGAAGAACGCCAGGAGCGGGGTGAGGCCGAGCCAGCCGAACCCGAGGGCGGCGGCCACCATCAGCGCGGCGGCGACCAGGACCAACTGGTAGGCCAGTCCGGCGAGCACCAGACCGACGGCGGCGGCGGGGTGGCTGCGCAGCTGGGCGACGCCCCGGTGGACGGCTCCGACGAACCGTGTCCATCCCTCGCTCTTGGCGAACCGCCCGCCGAGGCGGGGGTGGTCGGCGATGACGAGCAGAGTGGCCAGGGCGAACAGGGTGGCGGCCGCCACCACGGCGGCGACGGTGCTGGCCCGGCCCTGGTCGCGCAGGTCGGGGTTCACGATGAGGCCGAAGAAGGTGATGAGGGGCAGCACCAGCCAACCGGTGAGCCGCTCGAGCACCACCGACGCGAAGGTGTCCGCCGAGTCGGCATCGGCGTCCTGGCGTGACAGGCGCGAGACCCGCAGCACGTCGCCGCCGATGGTCGTCGGCAACACATTGGAGACGAACTGTCCGGCGAAGTAGAGCGGCACCAGGCGGCGGAGCTGCTCGTGCAGGCCCATGGCGCGCAGGACCTGTTGCCAGCGGACGGCGGACAGCACGATCCCGACGAGGGTGAGGGCGGCCGCTCCGGAGAGCCACAGCACCGTGGTGCGGTTCCAGTCGGGGACGACCTCGCTCCATTCGAAGTCGGGGAAGCGGGTGTAGAGCACCGCCAGCATGAGGAGGCTGATCGCGATCCGCAGCGGCAGGGTCCAGCGGCGACGTCCGCGGGCGGGGAGCGGGGCGTCGGCGCCGCCGGCCTCGGCGGCGTGGAGCAGCTCGGGGACCGACTCGGATGCCATCTCGACGAGCGGGGGCTGATCGGGGGGCGCGGCCGGGCGGGCCTCAGGCCCCTCCGCCACCGGCCGATCGTCCATCTCGACAGTGTACGGACCGAGGTCGTCTGCCTGTCGCCGCCACGTCGCCTGGAGGTCGCCTCCCGGTCGGCTGGTGTTCGCCCCGGGCCGCGACGGGATCCGGCGCGGCGGTGTCCGGGGCCTCGAGATCGGTCCGGCTTGACGGGACGCCAGATCGCGCGGACAGTAGTTGGCTGACCACCAACTCTGGCAGAGCGCCGGGACCTGGTCGGGCGGAAGGAGCGGGTCATGCGGGGTGGAGCTCGAGTGCGGAGGTACGGGGTCGCCGTGGCGGCGGTGGGCGTGCTCGCCCTCGCCTCCGGTTGCGGATCATCGAGCTCCAGCGACGACGCGGCGGTGGTCGAGGCCCGAGGCACGGCCGAGGGCGCCGGGGCCGTGCTCGCCCGGGCCAGCGAGAGCACCTCCGCGGTCGAGACCGGCCGCATCCGGGTGGTCTACCGCTACACCGGTGACGCCGACGGCGAGGCCATCGACGCCGGGATGACCGCCGAGGGTTCCTTCGCCGACTTCGGGAAGTCGATGGAGCTGACCGCTGACATGACGCCGATGATCGACGCCATGGGTGGCGGCGGGTTCGGCGGGCCCGAATCGATGGTGATGCGCCAGATCATCGTCGACACCGACCTCTACCTGCAGATGGAGATGACGCCGCCGGTGCCGGAGATGCCGCCTGGCCAGTGGTTCCGGATGGACATGTCCGACGCCCTCGGGGGAGCAGGGGCGGGTTCCGTCGGCGGCCTCGGGGGCATGTCCGGCGGTCCCAACGGCTACCTCGAGTCGCTGAAGGCGGGAGGCGCGACGGTCGTCGAAGCCGGAACCGACGAGATCGACGGGGTGCCGGTCACGGTCTACCGGGGCAAGCTCGACCCGGAGGACGCCGTGGCGGCGGCCGACCCCGAGACGGCGGACGAGGTGCGACGGGCGTTCCGGGAGTCCGGCATGGGCACCATCCCGTTCACCGCCTTCGTCGACGACGACGGCATGGTCCGCCGCCTCGACATGGAGATGACGATGGAGCTCTACGGGCTCTCCATGACCGTGCACATGGTGATGGACCTCTACGACTTCGGCGCCCCGATCACGGTGACGCCACCGCCGGCCGACCAGGTCGTCGACGAGGGGTTCTTCGGCACCGCCTTCGAGGAGCTCGGAACCGCCTAGATCGACCTGGCTCGACCGGTCAGGGCTGACCGGCCGCCTTGGCCACGAAGTGCTCGGCGTCGACCACCACGCGGGTGACCCGGCCCACCGCGACCAGGCCGCGTTCGTCGTTCACCGAGACGGTGAACGAGACGCGCCGACCGTTGACCTTCTCGACCACCGCTTCGGCCACCACCGTGTGACCGACGGCAGAGGGCGCCAGGTGGTCGAGCATCACCTTCATGCCCACCGTCGTCTGCCCCTCGCTGAGCTCGCGCGCGACAGCGGTGAACGCGGCTTGCTCGCAGAGGGCGAGCAGGCGGGGCGTGCCGAGCACTGGCACTTCTCCGGACCTCAACGCGATCGCCGTGTCGGCGTCGACGATGACGTGCTCCACCCTCGCGCTCAAGCCGGGACGGACGGGCATCGGCGGTACGCTACGCCGCTCAACCATCCGCCGGCCAGCCGGTGCGGGCGAGGCTCGCGTCGGGGTCGTGGCGGGTGGCGAGCCGCGGGGGTCTGCCCCTCCTGCGGCGGCGACGTGGACCGACGCGCCGGGCAGGCGCAGAGAAGGGACCGGCGGTGATCGAGGAAGCCGTGCTGCAGGACGTGCTCGGAACGGCGCTGCGAACAGGCGGCGAGTTCGCCGAGGTGTTCGCCGAGGACCGGCGCAACTCGTCTGCGGTGCTCGACGACGGGCGGGTCGAGGAGCTCACCTCCGGCCGCGATCGGGGCGCGGGCATCCGCGTGGTGGTGGGCGACACCACCGGGTTCGCCCACACCGCCGATCTCACCGAGGCCGGCCTGCTGGCGGCGGCCGAGGCGGCGGCCGCGGCGGCCAAGGGGGGCGGGGGCGGCACCCGCACGGTGGCGTTGAGCCGCCGGTCCGCCAGTCGCGGCTACGACATCGAGACCTATCCCGGCGACGTGCCCAAGGCCCGCAAGGTCGAGCTGCTCACCCGGGCCGACGAGGTCGCTCGGGGAGTCGGCGATGCCATCTCCCAGGTGTCGGTCAGCTACGGCGACAACAGTCGGCACATCCTCGTCGCCAACTCCGACGGCCTCCTCGCCGAGGACGACACCGTCCGCACGTTCTTCGCCGTCAGCTGCGTCGCTACGGGCGACACCGGCATGCAGACCGGGCGCGAGAGCGTCGGCCACACCGTCGGGTTCGAGCTGTTCGACCTCTACGACATCGACGACCTGGCCCGCCGTGCCGCCGACCGTGCGCTCACCAAGCTGGCCGCCCGCCCGGCGCCGAGCGGCCAGATGCCGGTCGTGATCGCCAGCGGCGGTGGCGGGGTGCTCTTCCACGAGGCCTGCGGCCACGGCCTCGAGGCCGACCTGGTGGCCAAGGGCGCCTCGGTGTTCCGCGACCGGGTCGGTCAGCGCGTCGCCAGCCCCGGCGTCACGGTGGTCGACGACGGCACCATGGCCAAGGAGTGGGGGAACATCGCCATCGACGACGAGGGCAACCCCGCCCAGCGCAACGTACTGATCGAGGACGGCATCCTCACCGACTACATGTGGGACCACCTGCGGGCCCGCAAGGAGGGTCGTCCCTCCTCCGGCAACGGCCGCCGCCAGAGCTACCAGCACCTGCCGATGGTGCGGATGACCAACACCTACCTGCTGGCCGGCACCGACGATCCCGACGAGATCGTCGCCTCCACCGAGAAGGGGGTGCTGGTGAAGCACCTCGGCGGTGGTCAGGTCAACACCGCCACCGGCGACTTCGTGTTCGGCATGACCGAGGCCTACCTCATCGAGGACGGCAAGATCACCGAGCCCATCCGCGAGGGCAACCTCATCGGCAACGGCCCCGAGGTACTGCAGCGCATCGACGCCCTGGGCAACGATTTCGAGTTCGGCCCTCCGGGCACGTGCGGCAAAGACGGCCAGGGCGTGCCCGTGGGCGACGGCGTGCCGACGCTGCGGGTCACGAGCCTCACCGTCGGCGGCACTGCGGCCTGACCGAGCCGTCCTGATGCCTGATCTGCTCGATATCGGCGACCGCGTCACCTCCTGGGCCCAGGACGGTGA
>DATDIY010000381.1:0-2065 GCA_036520815.1 Acidimicrobiales bacterium | reverse complement strand
CGGGATCATGATGGCCAACGAGGCGGCCATGTCCGCCGGCGGGATGCTGCTGATGATGGCGACATGGATCCCGAGCACCGCCTCCGGTCCGAGCGCCCCGGCGAGGGCCGGCATCACGACGCGCTCCTCGAGGTTCTGGTGCTCGAGGTAGGCGCTGGTGAACGAGGCCAGCTCCAGGTAGAGCTCCTGGCCGACGCTGCGGAGCTGAGCGCCGGCGGTCGCCCCGAAGGCCACCGACATCTCGTGGATGTCGCCGATGCGCCGGTCGAGCAGGTCGTGGTCGCCGACGATGCGCGCGGCGGCGTCGGGCAGCACCTTCTCGATGGCGGGCTGCACGTGGGTGTCCTCGTGCTCGGCGTGGGTGTGCAGCAGATTGACGAGGGCGTCGACCCGACCGGCGAGGGCGACGCGGGCGGCCCGGTCGGAGGGGTCGAGGTCGCCGGCCTGGAGGGTGGTGCCGAACAGCTCGGCCCGGATGCCCTTGTGGATGTCCCGGTACAGGTCGATGGCGACCGCCGGGGGAACGCTGACGGGGTCGACGGAGGGGTTGGTCGCAGCGGTCGGGGTGCTCGGGGTGGTCGGGGTGGTCTCGATGGTGGTCATCGCCTGCTCCTGAGGGTGAGGGTCCGGGCTCGTCCGGACCGGGCTGCTTCGATGTCTCCCATCCTGAGGAACCCGGCGGGAGCCCGCTGCTGAAAGGCTCCTCACGCGATGCTAAGAACTCGCTACTTGGCGGCGAGGAGGCTGAGACAGTGGTCCTGGAGGCCGACACCGCGAGGTTCCTCGGCGACAAGGCAGGCCTCATCATCGGCGTGGTGGGGCTCGACGGCCGACCTTTCGCGACCCGAGGGTGGGGGCTCACCGTGCTCGATCGGGCGACGGGTCGCAGCCGGCTGCTCATCGACGCCGCCGAGCGGTGCCTCTTCGACCACCTCGCGGGCGGTGGTGCCATCGCGGTGACCGGATCCGACGTTCCCAGCCTGCGCTCCTGCCAGGTCAAGGGCCACGTGGAGGACTTCGACGAGGTCACCGACGCCGACATCGAGCACTCCGCCCACTACTGCGCCGGGTTCTTCGGCGACATCGAGGCGGCCGACCACTTCCCGCTCCACCTGCTGGAGCGGATCCGACCCGACGAGTTGGCGGCCTGCCACTTCGTGATCGAGGAGGTCTACGACCAGACCCCCGGGCCGAACGCGGGCACGCCCATGATTGAGGACTCGCCGTGAGCGACGACGAGCCGGTCCCGCTACACGCGCTCGACCGGTGCTTCGAGGGGGCCGTGCCGACGGTGATCGCCACCGCCTCGGCCGCCGGCACTCCGAACGTGACCTACCTGTCGCGGGTGCGCCGGGTCGACGACGAGCACATCGCGGTGTCGAACCAGTTCTTCTCCAAGACCAGCCGGAACCTGGCCGAGAACCCCTTCGCCAGCCTGCTCGTCACCGACCCGCACAGCTACGACGAGTACCGCGTCGACGTCGAGTTCCAGCGGACCGAGCGGCGCGGCGCCATCTTCGACCAGCTCCGCGACGACGTGGCCGTGGCCGCCGCCATGCACGGGATGGAAGGCGTGTTCAAGCTGCGGGCGGCCGACGTGTACCGGGTGTTGGGGATCGAGAGGCTCCCGGCGCGGATCCGACCCGGCGACCCCGACTACGAGGCGGAGGCGGCCACCCCGGTCGCCCACCGGCTCGATCCTGCCGACGACGCCGAGCGGCTGGCCGAGCTGACTCGGCGGGTGGGGCGCTCCCCCGACCTCGACACCCTCGTGGGCACGGCGGTGAGCGGGCTGGCCGACGTGTTCGGCTACGCCCACTGCATCCTGCTGCTCGCCGACGAGACGGGCGAGCGGCTCTACACGATCGCCAGCCACGGCTACGACGAGCAGGGCGTCGGCTCCGAGGTGGTGATCGGCGAGGGCGTGGTCGGGATGACGGCATCGCGCTGCCGGGCGATCCGGGTGGGGAACCTGCGGCAGATGACCAAGTACTCGGGCTCCGTGCGCCGCTCGATCGAGCGTCTCGAGGGCGCGTCGCCCGGTCACGACATCGCGCTGCCTGGC
>DATDIY010000380.1:0-17875 GCA_036520815.1 Acidimicrobiales bacterium | reverse complement strand
ACCAACAACCACGTCGTCGAAGGGGCCCGCTCGATCGTCGTCACCGTCGCCACGACCGGTGAGACCTATCGCGCCGAGATCGTCGGCACCGACCCGGCGGAGGACGTCGCCGTCCTCCAGCTCGAAGGCGCCGAGGACCTTCCGACCGTCCCGATCGGCGACTCCGACCAGCTGGCCGTCGGTGACCTCGTCGCCGCCATCGGCAACGCCGGCGGAGTGGGTGGGACACCGAGCATCGCCGCCGGCCGGGTCGCCGCCCTCGGCCAGCAGATCACCGCGACCGCCGAGGATGGCTCCGACGCCCAGACCCTCGACGACATGATCCAGGTCACCGCCAACGTCGTGCCCGGGGACTCGGGCGGCCCGCTGGCCGACGATCGCGGAACCGTCGTGGGGATGACCACCGCGGCGTCGATCGGCAACGGCACCGGTCGCCTCCGGGCCTTCGGCGGCACCTCGGCCGGTGTCGGCTACGCCATCCCGATCGGCCGGGCTCTCGAGATCGTCGACCAGATCCTGGCCGGCGGCGGTTCGGGGTCGTCCTCAGCCGCCCCCGGTGGATACCTCGGGGTCCAGGTCACCACCAGCGCCAGCGGCGGCGTCGAGATCGCCGCGGTCATGGGCGGCAGCCCGGCCGCGACCGCCGGGATCGAGGTCGGCGACACCGTCGTCGCCGTCGACGACACCCGGTTGAGCTCCCCCGACGAGCTCGTCGACCTGCTCGCCGAGCACGACGCGGGGGACGACGTGGTGGTCACCTGGTTCGGCACCGACGGCCGAGCCCATCAAGCCACCGTGGCCCTCGCCGCCCGCTGACGCCCGCTGGCGCCCGCTGGCGGCGTGGAACACTCTCGGCCGTGTGGTTGGGATGGCAGCCCGCGTTGGTGCTCGCAGCTCTGCTCGCGTTGCTCGGGCTGACGCTGCGCGGGGCGCGGGGTCGGACACGATCGGTCGGCGCCGTGGCCCGGGAGGCGGCACTCGTGCTCGCCCTCTACGCCGTATGGAGGTTCGTCATGCGCCTCCGCTCCACCGAGCTGGCCGATGGGCTGACCAACGGGCACTCGGTCTGGCAGATCGAGCGGTGGCTCCGCATCGGCAACGAAGCGGGGATCGAGCACTGGGTGCTCGGCCACCCGTGGCTCATGCGATCCGCCAACGTCTTCTACGCGACGGTCCACGTGCCCGCACTCATCTGCTTCCTGGTGTGGCTGTTCGCCCGGCACCGCGACCGGTACCCGAGCCTGCGCAACACGGTCGCCGCCGTCACCGGCATCTGCCTGGTGCTGCACTTCCTACCGGTGGCGCCACCCCGGATGTACCCGCACCTCGGCTTCGTGGACGCCGCTCGGACCTTCGGCCAGTCGGTGTACGGGCCCGTGGGTCAGGGGATCTCCAACCAGGTCTCCGCCCTGCCCTCGCTCCACGCCGCCTGGGCGTTCATCGTCGCCCTCGGCGTGATCCTGGTCAGCTCGAGTCGGTGGCGCTGGTGGATCCTCGCCCACCCCGTGCTGACGATGCTGGTCATCGTGGCGACGGCGAACCACTGGTGGCTCGACGGGATCGCCGCCGGGGTGGTCCTCCTCGCCGTGGTGGCAGCCCAGGCGGCGCTGGCGACGTGGCGGAGCGGCCGTCGGGTGGCGGCGCCGGTGGAGGTCCCGGTCAGGGAGCCTGCCGGGGGCGAAGATCGGCCGGTTCAGGTGCCGTCGGTCGACCAGTGCCATGGCTCGCTCGGGAGGTTGGAGAACCCGTAGGAGCCGGCGTTGGCCGCCAGCCACCGGAAGGCAGCGTCGGAGCGCGAGCGGATGATCTGGCCGTTGTTGGTGAAGTCGATGGCGAGCCCACGCTCGTGGTTCGAGCGACCCGGGATGGCGGTCGGCGGACGGCAGGAGTCGGGGTTCATCTGGTAGATCGCGTAGTCGCTGGTGCCGCAGTTCTGACGACGCAGCGCGATCTGGCCGCTGGAGTCGCGGTAGCCCGACCCACCGAGGTTCAAGCCGGCGGCGTCACTGGCGGCCAGGAGCGAGGACAGTCGCGGAGCGACCGACGACGCCACGGTGATGCCGCGCACGCTCGACAGGCCGGGACGGGTGATCACCACCGCTGTGCTGCCGCCACCGCCGCCACCGCCGCCACCGCCACCGCCACCTGACTGGCGGACCCTCGCGACGAGCGCCTCCTGCTCTCTGGCGAGCTGGCTCGCCAGAGAGGCGTCGAGGGAGGCGAGCGCCTGTGACTCGGCGAGCTTGTCGGAGATGCGGGCGCTCACCGAGGCGGCCACCTGCTGCTGCTGGGCCAGAGCGCCGTCGTACCCGGCCTTCTTGTCGACGAGGGCGTCGCGACGTTCGGCCGCCAGGGCCCGTGCCTCCTCCGCCTCGTCCTGTTGGTCGTCGAGCTCCTGCTTGGCGCTGCGGTACTCGTCGACGACGTCGAGCTTGGCCCCACTCGTGACATCGATCAGGGCCTGCTTGTTGTTGGCGTCGCTCGCCGACTCCTCGCGGAACACGTCGAGCACCTGCTCGTCGCGCGGATCGACGTAGGCGTCGACGGCGGCCTGCACGACCTGGTCGCGAAGCGTGTCGATACGGGCCTGGGTCTCGGCGGCGTCGCGTTCGGCCTGCTCGGCACGAGCCCCCGCGGCGTCGACCTCGGCCTGGGCATCCGCCATGGCGGCCTGGGTGGCGCGCACGTTGGCCTGGAGGTCGGCGAGGGCGGCGTCGAGCTGGGCGTCGGTGGCCTGCAGCGTGTCGATCTGGGCCGCCACCTCGGCGCGCTTGCGCTTGACGTCGCGCTGCTGCGCTCCCGCGTCCGCCGACGCCTCCGACCCGGGGAGGAGCGCCACGAGGCTGAGGGCCGCGACGGCCAGCCCCCCGACGAGGGAGGCGGTGCGTCGTCGAGCGGCGGGAAGCATGCGGGCGGTGCCCTCCAGGGTCCGTCGGGAGCCGACTGCGGGAGACCCGATCGGTCGTCCCCGGCGCTCGGCCGTAATACTTTTGCAATGTAGCGCGGTCGCCCCGCCGGGAGCAGCACCCCTCGGGTCGGCATGGCCGACATCGAAAGAGGCGGGGACAGCACGAGACCGCGCCGGTTCAGCCCACTCCGTGGGCGACCGGGCCGAGGCGGCATGCACCGAGCGACTTCACCGCCACCCGATCAGCTCGCGGACCTGACGGGCGATCTCCAGATCCTCACGAGCCGCCACCACGAGGGTCGCGACGTCGGCTCCCGGGCCAGTCACGTCGCCGTCCCCCGAACCGCCGGCGGCGCTTCCGCCATCGAGTGCGTCATTGGCGGCGACGTCCACCGAGAGACCGAGGAACGACAGACCGGCCACGGCCACGGCGCGGATCCGCGCCGAGCGCTCCCCCACCCCACCGGTGAACACGACCGCATCGAGCCCGCCGAGCGCCGCCACCATCGAGGCGATCCCGGAACGCAGGCGATGGACGTAGACGTCGAGCGCGAGTCGGCACCTCTCGTCACCGTCATCGGCCCCCGCCAGCACCTCGCGGAGGTCCCCGGAACGGCCGGAGAGGCCGGCCAGGCCGGAGTGGTGCCAGAGCTGGTCCTCGATCTCCGCGGGATCGAGCCGGGCCTCGCGCAGCAGCCAGAGCACTGCACCGGGATCGACCTCGCCCGAGCGGGTCGCCATCACCAGCCCGGAGAGCGGGGTGAAACCCATCGTGGTGTCGACCGAGCGGCCGCCATCGACCGCGGTGAGCGACGCACCCGCACCGAGATGGCACGTCACGAGCTTCAGGTCCTCGACCTCCCGGCCGAGCAGCTCCGCCGCCCGGTGGGCGACGTAGCGGTGGTTCAGCCCGTGGAAGCCGTAGCGGCGGATACCGAGCTCGTCCTCCCATCGCGCCGGCACCGCGTAGTGGCGCGCCGCCGGAGGGAGGGTGGCGTGGAAGGCGGTGTCGAAGCAGACGACGGCCGGCAGCTCGGGATGCAGGCGACGCACCAGACGAACGACCGCGAGGGCGGGCGGATCGTGCAGCGGAGCCAGACGGGCGACGTCGTCGAGCTCGGCGAGCAGTTCATCGGTGACGAGCTCGGGCTCGACGTGGTCTGGCCCACCGTGCACGACGCGGTGGCCCACCGCCCGAACCGGACCCAGCCCCGCGATCAGTTCGTCGAGCGCCATCGGATCGACCGGGGTCGGGAGCTCGCTCGAGAAGGCCCGGGCGCCGCCGGTGTCGACGACCTGGAGCTTCACCGAGCTCGATCCCACGTTCACGACGAGCACGTCGTCGCTCAAGGCATCACCCAGTCGCGGACCTCGGGCATGTCCTCGAGGTGCTCACGGATGTAGACGCGGTGACGGGCGAGCATGGTCTCGCAGTGGTCGGTGAGCTCGCTGGCACCGGGAACGAGCCGTTGCGCCCGCCGAAGTGCTTCGAGGCACAGCTGGTACCGGCTCACCCGGTTGAGCACGACCATGTCGAACGGCGTCGTGGTCGTGCCCTCTTCCTCGTAGCCACGAACGTGGAACCGATCGGTGTCGCCCTGCCCGTGGATGAGGAAGTGCACTTCGCGCGGGTAGCCGTGGAAGGCGAACACCACGTGGCGATCGGGCGTGAACAGCGCGTCGAAGGTGAGCTGGTCCATGCCGTGCGGATGATCGTTCGCCGGCAGAAGGGACATGAGGTCGACCACGTTCACGAACCGCACCCGCAGATCAGGACAGAACTGCCGCAGCAGCGTCGAGGCCGCCACCGCCTCCATCGTCACGACGTCACCGGCACAGGCCAGCACGATGTCGGGGTCCTCGCCCCCGTGGGTTTCGGCGAACGGCCATCGCCCGAACCCCTGTGAGCAGTGACGTCGTGCGGCCGCCATGTCGAGCCACTGGAGGTGAGGCTGCTTGTCGATGACGATCAGGTTCACGTAGTCGGTCGATCGGAAGCAGTGGTCGGCCACCGACAGGAGGCAGTTGGCGTCGGGCGGCAGGTATACCCGCGACACCTCGGGCTTCTTCGACACGACGGTGTCGATGAGTCCGGGCCCCTGGTGACTGAAGCCGTTGTGGTCGTTCCGCCAACAGGTCGACGTCAACAGGATGTTGAGCGACGACACCGGCCGACGCCATCCGAGGGCCCGGGCCCCGTCGAGCCACTTGGTGTGCTGCACGGTCATCGAGGCCGACACCATGGCGAAGGCCTCGTAGGTGGCGAAGAGCCCGTGGCGGCCGCTGAGCGTGTAGCCCTCGAGCCAGCCGTGGCAGAGGTGCTCGGAGAGCACCTCCATCACCCGTCCGTCCGGGGCGAGGTGGTCGTCGCTCTCCTCGACCGGGAGCGTCCACGTGCGGTTCTCGACCTCGAACACCGGGCCGAGGCGGTTGGAGTTGGTCTCGTCGGGGCAGAAGAGCCGGAAGTTGGCCTCGTCGGCGTTCTGCCGGAACAGGTCGCGCAGCCACTCGCCCAGGAGATGGGTTGATCCCAGGCGTTGCTGACCGGGCCGCGGGACGTCGATCGCGTAGTCGGCGAAGTCCGGGAGGTCGAGCACCACGCGGACGCGGCCGCCGTTGGCGGCCGGGTTCGCCGACATGCGCCGGTCCGGACGCGGCGCCAACGCCGCCAGTCGAGGGATCAGCCGACCCGAGTCGTCGAAGAGCTCCTCGGGGCGATAGCTGCGCATCCACTCCTCGAGGATGCGGAGGTGGTCGGGGTCGGTACGGACGTTGGCCACCGGCACCTGATGGGAGCGGAACGTCCCCTCGACCTGCACGCCGTCGACACGATTGGGACCGGTCCAACCCTTCGGGGTCCGCAGCACCAGAGCCGGCCAGCCAGGGGAGAACGTTCCGTCGCCGCTCGCCCGGGCGACTCGCTGACGGGTGGCGATCTCGTCGAAGGCGACCTCGAGGGCCGCGGCCAACGCGGCGTGGACGAGGGCCGGGTCGTCGCCCTCCACGAACAGCGGTCGGTAGCCGTGCCCGGTGAGCAGCTGGGCGATCTCCTCGTCAGTGGTCCGGCCCAGCACGGTGGGCCCGGAGATCTTGGCTTCGTTGAGGTGCAGGATCGGCAGCACCGCACCGTCGCGAACGGGGTTCAGGAACTTGATCGACTTCCAGGAGCCCTCGAGCGGGCCCGTCTCGGCCTCACCGTCACCGATCACGCACGCCACGATCCGGTGGGGTGCGTCGAACGCCACCCCGGCGGCGTGCACCAGCGCGTAGCCCAGCTCGCCGCCCTCGTGGATCGAGCCGGGGACGGGCACGCTGACGTGGCTCGGGATGCCACCCGGCGTCGAGAACTGGCGGCACAGGGTCCGCAGGCCGTCGAGATCCTGGGTGACATCGGGGTACACCTCACTCCAGGTTCCTTCGAGGTACACGTTGGCGACGACGGCGGGCCCGCCGTGACCAGGCCCGCAGACGAACACGACGTCGAGGTCCCGCTCGCGGATCACCCGGTTGAGGTGGACGTAGAGGAGGTTGAGCCCCGGCGACGTGCCCCAGTGGCCGAGGAGGCGGGGCTTGATGTGGTCGGGGCGCAGCGGCTCCCGCAGGAGCGGATTGTCGCGGAGGTAGATCTGCCCGACGGTGAGGTAGTTCGCCGCTCGCCAGTATCCGTCGAGAGCGTCGACGTCGAGCGACGCCGCCGAGTGGGTCACGTCGATCGCCATGGACGGCCTCCTGGTTTCGGGCGCTCTCACCCCGAGGGCCAAGTTCGCGGAGCGGCCAGCTTGGCCACGTGGTGGACGCCCTTCAAGCACCTGGCGCGAGGGTGCGCCCGCTGTTCACCGCCCCGACGCCGGTTGTTCAGGCCCCGGATCGCGTGCGAGTCGTGGCGCGTTGATGGCCGAATCGGTCAGGTCCGGGTGAGGACCGGGTCGGCCAGGGCCAACGCCCGGCCGCCGACGCCGAGGAGGCGCCCGGCCAGTCCCGGATCGTCCTCGTCGACGAGATTGGCCATGACGTCGAGGACCAGCTCCATCGTGAACCCGGTGGAGAGGGCGACGCCGAGCAGGGCCCGCAGCAGCCGGGGACGCCCGATCACCCAGGCGAACCGGCGGGCGGTGGCGAAGAACGGGTCGTAGTCGCGGGCGAGCACGGCGTCGTAGGCCGCCGGGGCGGTGTTGGGCAGGTCGAGGAAGGCCTCCGCGGCGAGGCGGCCCGACTCGAGGGCGTAGTCGATGCCCTCGCCGTTGAACGGGTTGACGAGTCCGGCGGCGTCTCCGACGGCCAGCCAGCCGTGGCCGGATCGACGGTGCACGTGCATCGGCAGCCGCCACGCCCGGGGCCGGTCGGTGAACTCGCCCAGCTCCCACTGCTCGCCGACCTGGGCGGTGTAGGCCGCCAGCATCGTGTTGAGGTTCAGCTCGGAGAAGTTGCGCATGGTCGACAGCGCTCCCACTCCGATGTTCACGAGGCCGTCGCCCGCCGGGAACACCCACCCGTAGCCCGGCACGATCGCGCCGTCCGGACCCTCGACGGTGAGGCAGGCTTCCATGAAGCGGTCGTCGGCTCGACCCGACGGGGCGTAGGCCCGGATGGCGAGGCCGAACGGAGAGCCGTCGACGCGGGTGGCGCCGACGAGGCGGGCGGCGGCCGACCCGGCACCGGACGCGATCACGACGAGGTCGGCCCGCACCCTGGATCCTCCGACCTCCACCCCGAGGACGCGGTCGTGGTCGAGCCACGGCTGGGCGGCGGCCTGCTCACGCAGATCGGCACCGGCGTCGAGAGCGGCCTGCATCACGAGGGCGTCGAAGTCGGCCCGTGGTGCGACCGCACCGACCGGGGGGAAGGGCCCATTGGGCCAGCGCACCTCCCGCACGGTTCGCCCCGCCTGCACGCGGAGGCCGTCGATGCGGTGGAAGCGCGAGATGTCGAGCCCGAGGCGGTCGATCTCGGCAATCGCGCGCGGGGTGAGGCCGTCGCCGCAGGACTTGTCCCGGCCACGGGCGCCCTTCTCGAAGACCACGACGTGGGCTCCGCCTCGTGCGAGCCATGCCGCCGTCGCCGCCCCTGCGGGTCCGGCTCCGATCACGGCGACGTCACAACGCTCCACGACGAGAGTCTCGCTCAGGTCTCGGCGGGGCCGAGCCGCGCCACGTTGGTGGGGGTGCGAGCAGCGCCGAGCACCTCGAGCACCTCATCGACGTCGGTGACCCGCACCACCAGCTCGCGGTTGCGCGACTGGAGGAACCCGGCGTCGACGGCCTGGTCGAGGAACCCGAGCAGCGGACGCCAGAAGTCACCGATGTCGAGCACGCCGACGGGCTTGGCGTGGATGCCGAGCTGGGCCCAGGTCACGATCTCGGCCAGCTCCTCGAGGGTGCCGAGTCCGCCCGGGAGCGCGAGGAAGGCGTCGGCCTCCTCGGCCATTCGCTGCTTGCGCTCGTGCATCGAGGTGACCTCGACCAGCTCGGTGATCCCGGTGTGGCCGATCTCGGACGAGAACAGCCCCACCGGCATGACCCCGAGCACCTCTCCCCCACCGTCCATCACCGCGTCGGCGAGAACACCCATCAGCCCGATGGCGGCGCCCCCGTAGACCAGGCGCACACCCCGACGGGCGAGAAGCGCACCCAGCTCCGCCGCAGCGGAGGCGTGGGCGGGGTCGCGGCCCATCGACGAGCCGCAGTAGACGCACAACGACCGGAGGTCGCTCATGCTCCGGCGAGGGCGTCGTCGATGCGGTCGAGCAGCTCCGGGGTGAGGGCCTCGAGCACGGCGACCGCACCGAGGTTGTGCTCGACCTGCTCGACCTGGCTGGCTCCGGTGATGACGGTGGAGACGTTCGGGTTGGCGGCGCACCAGGCGATCGCCAGCTGGGTGAGCGAGCAGCTGAGCTCGTCGGCGATGCCGGCGAGGCGCTGGACCTCGGCGTTGCGAACCGGGTCGACCAGGCGCTCGGCCAGCCACTCGTAACCGGGGAGGGAAGCGCGGCTGCCCGCGGGGATGCCGCCGAGGTACTTGCCGGTGAGGAGCCCGGACGCCAGCGGGCTCCAGGTGGTGAGTCCGAGCCCGATCTCCTCGTACAGGCGGGCGTACTCGTCCTCGACCCGGGACCGGTTGAACAGGTTGTACTCGGGCTGTTCCATCACCGGCTTGTGGAGGTGGTGGCGCTCGGCGATCTCCCAGGCCCCCCGGATGGCGTCGGCGGGCCACTCGGACGTACCCCAGTAGAGGGCCTGGCCCCGCTCGATGATGTCGTGCATGGCCCACACCGTCTCCTCCAACGGCGTGTCCAGGTCGGGCCGGTGGCAGAAGAGCAGATCCACGAAGTCCAGTCCGAGTCGCTCGAGACTGCCCTCGATGGCATGGAGGAGGTACTTGCGGTTGAGCGTGTTGCGCATGTTGGGGGCGTCGTGGATCCCCCAGTGGAGCTTGGTGCTGATCACATAGGACCAGCGCGGCCAGCCCAGCTCGGCGATGGCCTGACCCATGATCGCCTCGGACTCCCCGCCGGCGTACACCTCGGCGTTGTCGAAGAAGTTGACGCCGCGCTCGCGGGCGAGCGAGAGGCAGTCACGAGCGAGGCCGGTGTCGACCTGGCTGCCGAACGTCACCCACGACCCGAACGAAAGCGCACTCACCTGGAGGCCGGATCGTCCCAGTCGGCGGTAGGGCATCAGCGGTGCGTGGTCCATCGCGCCAGCCTACGGAGCGGGTTCCCGCCCGCCTGCCGCTCGCGAGTCTCCCCGGATCCCTCGGGCCGCCCGTGGCCCTCACCCTCGGAGGACTCCATGCCTGCACCCGACCCCGCCTGCGCCGCGTCGCTGAGTGACATCACCGGCTGACCTCGCCATGTGACCTCGACGGTCGCGAGGTCGACCGAGTGAGCTCGTGGGCGCGCTGACTGCGCGATCGACATACGACTGCAATCGAACCTTGGCACATCGCGATTGCCGAGTGGTGGATGAACGCTGAGTGAGTCTATCCCTACTCTGAGCGCTATTCAGGTCGGCCCCGGACGTCGGCGGTGAGGGAGCACGCGCGTTCCGCGCGAACCTCCCTCCGCGTTCGCGGCGACACGGGGTGGAGTCCCTTGACGCAGCTCCTCTCACTTTCCACGATGCCCCCGGGGTCGGCTGGGAGCCCCGCGCGGGGAGCGCGGTCGACAACCGGGTGGAGCAGCCCGCGACACGTCCTGTCGGCGGCGCCGCTTCCCCTGGTGAACCGTGCGGAGCACCACCGGACATAGGGAGGCCGTCATGGCGACAGCGGACAACGATCCGACCGAAGGCACCAGCAACGCACGCCGGGGAATGACCCGGGGCGTCGTACTCACGCTCACGGGAGCGACGGCGGTGACCGGCGGCGGACTCCTGTCGCTCGGGACGGCACTCACGGCTGCAGCCCAGACCGCGGAGACCGTCGACCCCTCGTCGATCGTGCTGTCGGAGCAGGACGCCGAGGTCGTCAACTTCGGCCTGGGTCTCTCCAACAGCGGACTCAACCTGGCCGTCGGCAACGCCTCGCACAACGAGGCCGGCGTCGAGCAGGTAGCCGGCTACCTGCCGGTGTACGAGCTGCTCAGCGTGTCCAACGGCGCCGGTGCCGGGATCGTCAACCTCAACGCGACCGCCGACAACAACTCGAACGGCCGGGCGACCATCAGCACCGGCGCCGCCACCGCGACCGGCAACTCGGCCGGGACCACGATCAGCCAGACGGCACCCGGCGGCGGCCCCGGCATCACCATCGTCGACCAGGACGCCGACGTGGCGAACATCGGCATCGGCGTGGCCAACTCGGGCCTGAACCTGGCGATCGGGAACGCGTCCTCCAACGGCGCAGGTGTCGCCCAGGTCGTCGGCGGCGGAGGCATCGTCTCGGCGACCGGCACGGCGACCAACACCTCCGGCGGGCAGGCGTCCATCACCACGGGCGCGGCGACCGCCACCGGCAACAGCTCGTCGGTCAGCATCACGCAGGGCTGACCATCGGGTCCTCCGACGACGACAGCACTGGTCGGGCCCGCCTCCTGTGCGGGCGGGCACGACCGCAACGACCGAACACGGTCCAGGCGAGTGGACGGATGAGATGGGAACTGCTGAGGCGGCTGAGGCGAGTTCACCGGGAGCGGGAGGTACCCCCTCGCCCCTCGACATCGCCCACGATTGGATGATCCTGGCGTTGTGCACGCGCCGGACGGACGTGGAGTTCTTCCCCGAACACGGACGTCGCGCCGCACCGGCGAAGATCGTGTGCCACGCCTGTCCCGTGCAGTTGCAGTGCCTCGACTACGCAGTCGACAACGAGATCCACGACGGCGTGTGGGGTGGTCTCTCACCACAGGAGCGCACCCCGATCATCCTCCGCCGCCGTCGAGCACGCGCCACCGGCGCATGAGGAGGTAGCGGGCCGATGAACCACGACCACGAGGACCCCGAGGCCACCGACACCGCCGACCACCGTCTGGTCCGCACCGTCGCCCTCACGCTCGGGGGCGGAGCCATCCTGACCGTCGTCGGCGTGGGCCTGGCCCAGGTGGCCGGCGCCGCGGAGGCCGGATCGGAGTCGGGCGGCGACGCGGCCGCGGCCACCGCCGGAGCCTCCGCCGTCGGCAACCAGGCCGACACGGGGACGACCCAGACCGTCACCGTCTCGGGGAACCTCGGCACCATCCAGGTGATCGACCAGCAGGCCACCGTGCACAACGGCGGGTCGGCATCGGCCGGCTCGGGCGGCAACGTGGCGATCGGGAACGGCTCGTCCAACGACGCCGGCGTCGGCGGGGCCGATGGCACCGCCACCAACGACTCGGACGGGTCAGGCCGGATCACGACGGGCGACGCCACCGCCGTCGGGAACAGCTCCACCACCGATGTCGACCAGGTCGCCACGGGCAACGCCACCGGCCGCCTGGGCGGGATCCTCGTCGTGAACCAGGAGGCCGAGGTCCTCAACGAGGGCGAGGCCTGGGCGAACTCCGGTGACAACGAAGCCGTCGGCAATGCCTCGAAGAACGGGGCCGGCGTCGCCGCCGGTGCCTCGGTGGGCGGCTCCATCGCCGCCTCCGACGCCACCGCGACCAACGACTCCGACGGTCGGGCGACGATCGCCACCGGTGACGCCAGCGCCACCGGGAACGACTCGGCGACGGCGGTGAACCAGGCCGCCAGCGGCACGGCCGGCGGTGCCCTCGGTGGCATCATCGTGTTCAACCAGCAGGTGGCGGTGCTGAACGTGGGCTCGGCCCACGCCAACTCCGGAGGCAACGGCGCCGGCGGGAACGCCTCCACCAACGCCGCCGCTGTGGCCCAGGGTGCCGGAGCCGGCGACGGTGGACCGGACCCGTTCCTGGCCCTCGGCGTGGCGGCGACCTCGTCGGCCGCCCCGGTCTCCATCGCCTCCAACAACGGTGAGGCGGCCAACGACTCCGACGGACGGGCGACCGTCACCACCGGGGGCGCCAGCGCCACCGGGAATCGCTCCACCACTGATGTCGACCAGTCGGCGACGGGCACCATCGTGGGCCCCGGCGGCGTGGGCGTTCTCTCCCAGGGAGCCCTCGTGCTCAACGAGGGCGAGGCCTGGGCGAACACGGGCGCCAACGCCGCGGTCGGCAACGCCTCACAGAACGGTGCCGGCGTCGCCCAGGAGGCGGCGGCCGGAGAAGCCAGCGACGTCACCGTGGCAGGGAACTTCGGCCTGGCCGAGAACGACTCGTCGGGAACCGCTCGGATCACGACCGGGGACGCCTCGGCGCTCGGGAACGACGCGGAGACCTCGGTCTCCCAGACCGGATCGATCACCGGCGGATCGGTCGCCACCAGCGACCAGTGGGCCCTGGTGGTGAACGAGGGCGAGGCGGGCGCCAACACCGGCGCCAACGCCGCGGTGGGGAACGCCTCCCAGAACGACGCCGAGGTGGACGCGGTCGGTTCGACCGAGGGCGACGCCGCCGATGTGGCGGTGGTCGGCCAGTTCGACATGGCGACCAACGACTCCACCGGCACCGCCGTGATCACCACCGGATCCGCTTCGGCCACCGGTTCCTCCTCGGACACCACCGTCGAACAGACGACCAGCAACCCAGGACCGGCGAGCTCGCAGTCGGCGACGGTGATCAACCACGGCGGCGCTCTCGCCAACACCGGAGCGAACCTCGCCATCGGGAACGCCTCGACCAACAACGCGTCGGTCGAGGGCGTCGCGTCGGTCGGCGGTGGCGTGTCGGTCGTCGAGCTGGTGGCCCCCGTGCCGAGCGTCCAGGACGCCATCGCCTCGAACAACGGAGAGGCGTCGAACACCTCGAGCGGCACCGGCAGGATCACGACCGGCGCGGCGGACGCCACCGGCGGCCTCGCCATCGTCGGGGTGACCCAGAGCTCCACGGGCGGCGGTCAGGTCGTGGTCGTCCAGCTCGAGAGCGAGGTCGTCAACACCGGGGTGGCCATCGCCAACACCGGTGCCAACCTCGCCATCGGCAACGCCTCGACCAACGACGCCGGCGTCGGCCAGGCCGCTTCCGTCGACGTGATCGGTGCGGCTGCCGTCGCCGTCGCCGCCAATGACGGCGCCGCCCAGAACAGCTCCGCCGGCACCGCCGTGATCACGACCGGGGCGGCCACTGCGGTCGGGAACAGCTCCACCACCACGGTCGCCCAGGCCTGGGCCGGCTCGTTGACCAACCAGGGCGCCGTCTACGTGGTGGAGAGCAGCTCGGTGGTGAACGCCGGGCTCGGCCTGGCCAACACCGGCCTCAACGCCGCGGTCGGCAACGGGTCGACCAACAACGCCGGACTCGAGCAGGTGGCGGCCAGCGGCGGCGCCGCCGTCGTTTCGGCCGACGGCACCGCGTCGAACCAGTCGTCGGGCACCGCCCGCATCGTCACCGGCACGGCGACCGCCACGGGCAACTCGTCGACCACCACCGTCGTGCAATCGGTGACCGTCACCCAGGCGACCGCGATGCCGATCGTGATCCACCAGGTGAGCCACATCATCAACGTCGGCGTGAGTGCCGCGAACAGCGGGGCCAACCTCGCTCTCGGCAACGTCTCGGTCAACTACGCCAGCGTCGACCAGGAGCTGGCCGACCTGATCGAGACGACCTACCAGAACCTGCTCGCCGCCGCCGGGCTCACCTCGGCGACACCGGTCGCCTCCACCAACGGAGGGACAGCGGCGCTCACGGGGACAGCGACCAACACCTCGAACGGCACCGCCCGCATCATCACGGGGGCGGCCAGCGCCACCGGCAACACCTCGACCACCACCGTGACCCAGGGCTGGACCGGCGTCGTCGCCGGCCAGGGCGTCATGTACGTCATCCAGCAGAGCATCGTCGTCAACCTCGGCGTCGCCATCGCCAACAGTGGGGCCAACGTCGCCATCGGCAACGCTTCCCACAACACGGCCGGCGTGCTGCAGGTCTCGTCGGGTTGGACGACACCGGGCTCGGTCACCTCGATGGTGGCGGCGGCCACGAACCAGTCGAACGGTCTGGCCCACATCACCACCGGCACCGCCACGGCGACCGGCAACAGCGCCACCACCACCGTGGTGCAGGTGGTCGAGGTCCTCGGCAGCGGGGTGGCCACGCCCTACGTGCTGGTGCAGCAGAGCTTCGTGCACAACATCGGCGTGGCCGTGGCCAACACCGGCGGCAACGTGGCGATCGGGAACGGCTCGACGAACGACGCCGAGGTGGTCCAGGTCGGTGGGGGCGAGGGCACCGTGGTGCTCTCGGGCACCGCGACCAACACCTCGGACGGCACGGCCATCATCGACACCGGCGTGACCCCCACGCCGCCCACGCCTCCGACCCCGCCCATCACCCCGGTGACGCCGGAGCCGCCGGTCGAGCCCGAGGCCGAGGTGGAGGGCGAGAGGCTCGCCCAGCCGGCCGCTGCCATCGAGGCCGCGGGGACCCTGCCGTACACGGGCAGCGACCACACCCGCGACGCGGCCGCTCTCGGCCTGCTGCTGCTCCTGGCCGGGGCTGGCCTCGACCAGCGCAGCCGGCGGTCCCGGCGCCGGGTCGCGGGCTAGGACGAACGGTGGGACGTTCTGTGGCCTCCCCCGAGACCTCTCGCCGGGACTCTGGGGAGGCCACGCCACCGACCATCCTGCTCGAGCTCCCGCCCGAGCCGACCGACGGCGCCCGGGTGTTGTTGATCGACGGACCCGTCGAGGCGTACCGGGCCCGCCTGACACCGACCGTCCGCCGCTACGTCGTCGACGCGAGCGACTTCGGACCGGTCCTCGAAGGGTTGGCCCCCTCGGTGCTGCCGCCCGGGCCCCGCTCCGCGCCCGGGGCGACCGGACCGCTGGTGCCCGAGGAGATCCTGGCGGCGTCGGGCCGACCGGGCGAACCCCGACCGACGCCTCGCATGAGCGCCCTCGACTGGATACGGGTCTTCGGTCCCCTCGGCTCGGAGGACCGCACCGAGGGTGAACCGGATGCGCCGGCGTGGGCCCAGCCCCGGGCGATCCCGGCGACGCCCGCGCCGCGCCCGCCGGGCGAGACCGCTGGCGTGGCCGAGCTCTCGTTGCTGGAACTGCTCGACGAGCTGGTCCCGGTGACCGCACCGCGTCCGTCGAGCCAGGTGCGAACGAGCCGGCGTCGTGGGTCACGAGGTCGCCGCCGCTGGCTCCCCGTCCTGACGGCAGCGGCCGTGGTGGCGGTGCCGACCGCCCTCGTCGTGGGCGGCCGCCTCCTCGACGAGTCCAAGCCCGATCAGGGCACGACCGATGTCGTCCCGGGCACCCCGACGGGCACCACCGCCCCGGCTCCGGGCGGCTGAGCCGGTTCCGACGGCTCAGAGGTCGTCGGCGCCCTCGGGTTCGGACGGCGGCGCTCCCTCGGTGAGGGGTGAGGGCACGACGTAGAACGTCAGCCGGTCGGGCGAGCCGTCGTCGAGCGACAGGCGGACCTGGTGGGTCCCCCAGGACCGGGCGCTCACGCCGGTCAGCGACAGCACCAAGGGCACCTGCTGCACCTCGTGCGGGAAAAGGCCGTCGTTGCCGACCTGGAAGGTGTTGGTGAGTCCGGCGAGCTCGTTGTTGTGACGGTTCACGACCGTGGTGCGCAGCACGTGCGGCTCGCCGGCGTCCTCGAGGGGGACGTCGATGACGACGGCGACCATGATCCCGAGCGGAGCCGGGAGGTCGTGGCGGTAGAGCCGGGTGACCGCGCCGGACGAGACGAACAGCAGGCCGTCGCGGACCTGCGCGAAGTCGCACAGCACCGCCGTGGTGATCCTCACGGTGTCGTCACCCTCCTCGCCCGCACGCCGGCACCCGTGGCCGACCGTGCCGGGCCGCCCACCGTATCCCGCCGACCGCCACGGGCTCAGCCCGCCGAGGACCGGAGGGCGGCCGGCACCTCGTCGGGGGTGAGCGGATGGCCGAAGAGGTATCCCTGGCCGATCTTGCACCCGAGGGCCACCAGCGAGTCGGCCTGGTTGCGGGTCTCCACGCCCTCGGCCACCAGCTCGAGGCCCAGGCCCTCGGCCAACGACACCACGGCCCGACAGATCGCCTCGCTGCTCAGCCCGTCCCCCACGCCCGACACGAACTCACGGTCGACCTTCACCTCGTGCACGGGGAGCGACCGCAGGGCCGTGAGCGAGGAGTAGCCGGTCCCGAAGTCGTCGATGCTCACTCGCACGCCGGCGTCGGCCAGGGCCTGGAGCTCTGCACCGGCGCGCTCCCCTGCGTCCATCACCGCCGTCTCGGTCACCTCGATGGTGAGCACGTCGGCGGGGAGCCCGACGGCGCCGAGCACCTCGAGGATCCAGGTGGCCAGGTCCTGGATGCCGAGCTGGCGTCGTGACACGTTGATGGCCACCCGCTGGTCGGTCATCACGCCGGTGGCGCGCCACCGGGCCACCTGGCGGGCGGCGGCGAACAGGACGTGGTCGCCGAGGTTGGCGATCAGCCCCGTCTCCTCGGCGACGGCGATGAACTCGGCCGGCGAGACGGGTCCGTGGCCGGGCCGGTCCCACCGGGCCAGCGCCTCGAGAGCGACGATCCGCCCTGTGGCCATGTCGACCTGCGGCTGGTAGGCCACCGTGATCTCGCCGTCGTGCACCGCTCGACGCAGGTCGTTGTCGAGCTCGAGACGCGACGTGGCGTCGACGTGGAACGCCGGGTCGAACCATCGCGCCGTCACCCGCAACCCGCTCGGGACAGCCGTGCGCAGGGCGGCGTCGGCGTCGGCGAGGACGTGCTCGACGGTTCCGTCGTACCCGGCGGCGACGAGGCGGGCGCCGGCGCTCACGGTCAGGTAGAGCTCCCGGTCATCGACGACGAAGGGCTGATGGAAGACGGCCGCCACCCGGCGCAGAAGGGCGTCGCCGTCATCGCGGTCGAGGGCCGGCGCGACCAGCCAGAACTGATCGTCGCGGCCCTTGGCGACGACGACGTGCTCGGAGGTGGCGTGGACGAGCCGCTCTCCCGTGACCCTGAGCAGGCCATCGGCCGCCTCCCGCCCGACCAGCTCGGTGACCGACGCGAACCGGTCGAGCTGGATGACGACCACGACGATCGGCGACGTGCGCTCCCCCGGCGCCAGGAGACGAGCGAGCTCCTCCTCCAGGACGCGGTGGTTGGCCAGGCCGGTCCGGACGTCGCGGCGAGCCGCGTAGTCGACGGCGTTCTCGGCCCGGACCCGGTCGGTGACATCACGGGCGAAGCCCTCGACGGCGGACGGCTCGCCCTCGGCGTCGTACTCGAGGCGGTGGCGCAGCTCGACGAAGATCACGTGACCCTGCTTGTGGATCCAGCGAAAGAGCAAAGGTTGGGCCGACGAGCCCGCCATGATCCGGGCACCGACCTCGTCGGCGTCGTCAGGGTGGATGATCCCGAGCAGCAGGCCGCCGTCGGCATAGACCTCCGACGGCGAGTACCCGCACACCGCTTCGGCCGAGGGACTCACGTAGACAGCGTGCGGCGCCGGCCGCAGCTCGA
>DATDIY010000379.1:0-9519 GCA_036520815.1 Acidimicrobiales bacterium | reverse complement strand
TCGGCCACCATCCCCTTCATCATCCCCCGGTCGACGGCGCAGATGACCGGGCTGGCGAGCACGGCGTCGCCGAAGGGGCAGTGCTCCGAGACGATGCGCAGCTCGTTGTTCTTCTTCTCGGCGTGGGCGGCGAAGCCGTGGGCGGTGAGGGCGTCGGCGACGGTGTGCAGCGCGGAGCGGAACGAGCGCTGGTGGTCGGCGGTGTCGCCGAGGCTCTGGGCCATCATCCGGCCGTACTCGATGCCGACCTCCTCGGCCATGGCCTCGGCCTGGTCGTGGGGCAACATGTCGAGCGCCCGGCCGAGCAGGGTGACGAGCACGTCGTCGTGGCGCACCGGCAGATCGAGCTGGTCGCCCTTCGCCGTGGGGGTGTAGCGCTTCGACGGCCGGCCGGCGCCACTTCCGCCGCGGGTCTTGCCGACCTCGAGGTAGGCGCCGGCGGTGAGCTTGTCGAGGTGGTGGCGCGCCACGTTGGGGTGGAGGTCGAAGCGCTTGGCCACCTCGGTGGCGGTGACGCCGACGTCGGACCCCCGGGCGAACAGGTAGATCTCACGGCGCGTCGGGTCGCCGAAGGCCGCGGTGATGGCGGTGACGACCGAGGAGAACTCGGTCGGGCTGAGGGTGCCCCGATCCACGCCGGTATTCTACCTACCGCCGTAGTGGAAATAGGCGGCCCCGCCGTTCGTCCACCCCGAGCCACCCGCTCGACCCGTACGGCGTCGCTCCCCTCACGCTGCACCGATCGTCAAGAAGGCACCTCCACCATGCCCGTCACCGATGCCGATGTCGTCGAAGCGCTCCGCCCCGTCCACGACCCCGAGCTGCACCGCAGCATCGTCGATCTCGGGATGGTCAAGGGGGTCGCCATCGACGGACCGGTCGTGGCCGTCCGCATCGCCCTCACCATCGCCGGGTGCCCCCTGCGCAACGAGATCCAGAACCGGGTGACCGACGCCGTCGTCGCCCTCGACGGCATCGACCGGGTCGACCTCGACTTCACCGTCATGACCGACGAGGAGCGCGCCACGCTGCGCCAGAACCTCCACGGCGACCCCGCCAGCACCGCCGGCACCCACCAGGGCCACGGCCACGCCGAGGGCCGGGCGGTGCCGTTCGCCGAGCCGGGCAACACCACCCGCGTGCTGCTCATCGCCTCGGGCAAGGGCGGTGTCGGCAAGTCGTCGCTCACCACCAACATCTCCATCGTCCTGGCCCAGCGTGGTCACAAGGTCGCCGTCGTCGACGCCGACGTGTGGGGCTTCTCCATCCCCCGGATGCTCGGAGTCGACCGGCCTCCCGTCGTCATCGACGAGATGCTCGTGCCCCCGGAGGCCCACGGCGTGAGCTGCATCTCGATGGGCTTCTTCGTCGAGGAGGACCAGCCGGTCATCTGGCGAGGCCCGATGCTGCACAAGGCGCTCGAGCAGTTCCTCACCGACGTGTTCTGGGACGACCCCGACTTCCTGGTCGTCGACCTGCCCCCGGGCACCGGCGACATCGCGCTGTCGCTGTCGCAGTTCCTGCCCCGCGCCGAGCTCTACGTGGTCACCACGCCTCAACCGGCGGCCCAGAAGGTCGCGCAGCGTGCCGCCTTCATGGGCGAGAAGGTCAACCTCGACGTCAAGGGCGTCATCGAGAACATGTCGTGGTTCACCGGTGACGACGGCACGCGCTACGAGCTGTTCGGCTCCGGCGGCGGCGCCGAGCTGGCCGAGCGCCTCGGGGTGCCCCTGGTCGGCCAGGTGCCGCTGGTGCAGGCCCTGCGTGAGGGCTCCGACTCGGGACGGCCGATCGTGGTCACCGAGCCCGACGGCGACGCGGCCACCGCCATCCGGGCCATCGCCGAGGTCATCGACGTGGAGCTGGCGCCCAAGCGCCGCTACAACCCCGGCCTCAAGCTCCTCGGCTGAGCCGACTCGGCGGACCGAGGAAGGGACCGGGCGCAGGCCCGCGTAGCATGACCTCCGGCCCGACGTGGGGCCGAGACCCATCGCCCCCAGGAGGCTTGCGTGGACGTTCGCATCGGTGTCATCCACACCGTCAAGGAGATCGACATCGAGCTGCCGGGCGACGCCGACCGCGACAAGATCCGGAAGTCGATCGACACGGCTCTGAGCGACGAGACCGCCACGCTGTGGCTCACCGACCGCCACGGCCGGGAGATCGCCGTCCCCGCTGCCCGCATCGCCTACGTCGAGCTGGGCAGCCCCGACAGCGAGCGCCGGATCGGATTCGGCGCCGGGTGACCCGGTCGGTCCCGACGCCGCACACCCCGGGACCGACGCGCACGCCATGAGCCCCGAGCTGGAGCTCCTCGAACGCCGACTGCTCTTCGTCACCGGCAAGGGCGGGGTCGGCAAGACATCCGTCGCCGCCGCGCTCGGGCTGCTGGCGGCCGGTCGGGGCCGCCGCACGCTCCTGGTCGACATCGACGCCAAGGGCAGCCTGGCCGACGTCCTCGAGACGAGGCCCACCACCTTCGAGCCGAGAGAGGTGGCACCGGGGCTCTTCGCCATGTCGATGAACACCGAGGAGTCGCTCCGGGAGTACCTCAAGCTCCAGCTGCGCATCCCGCTGCTCGCCCGGATCGGTCCGTTGGCCCGCAGCCTCGACTTCGTGGCCACGGCGGCGCCGGGCGTGAAGGAGATCCTGACCGTCGGCAAGATCGCCTGGGAGGTCCGCGAGCGCCACTTCGACACCGTCGTGGTCGACGCCTCCGCCACCGGCCACGTCGTCGGCCAGCTCGCCGCGCCGGAGGCGATCAACGAGCTGGTCCACGTCGGTCGCATCCGCGACCAGACCCGCTGGATGCTCGATCTGCTGTCCGACCCGAAGATCACCGGCACGGTCGTGGTGGCCACGCCGGAGGAGATGCCCGTCACCGAGACCCTCGAGCTGGTCGAGCGACTGGAGACCGAGACCCGGGTGCCGCTCGCCGCCGTCGTGGTGAACAAGGTCCTTCCCGAGCTGTTCGGGCGGGGCGAGCAGGAGGTCTTCGACCACCTGAGCACCCCCAGCCGCCGCGCCCTGCTCTCGTCGGTGGTGGCCGGCCCGGTCGACCCGGTGATCGACGGCGCCGAGCTGGCCGTGCGCCTGCGCCGCTCGCGCGCCGAGCACATCACCCGCCTGCGCACCGAGCTGCCGCCGGGGCTGCCGCTGCTGTACGTGCCCTACCTCTTCACCCGGGCCCACGGCATGCGCACCACCCACAACCTCGCCGACGCCCTCGGCGCCGAGTTGGGGTACTGATGAGCAGGCACCGATGAGCTCTGGCGGCCTCGAGCCCCTCTGCGCCGCCCGGGAGATCGTCGTCACCTGCGGATCCGGGGGTGTCGGCAAGACCACCACCGCGGCGGCGATCGGCGCCATGGCGGCGTCGCAACTGGGGGGCAAGGTCCTCGTGCTCACCGTCGACCCGGCCCGGCGGCTGGCCTCGGCCCTCGGCCTCGAGCAGTTCGGCAACATCGAGACCCAGGTGCCGACCGAGCTGTTCGTCGAGGCCGGCGAGGAGCCGCGTGGCGAGCTGTGGGCGGCGATGCTCGACACCAAGCAGTCGTGGGACGACCTGGTGCGGGCCCACGCCCCCGACGTCGCCACGCGCGACGCCATCCTCGCCAACCCGCTCTATCGCAACATCACGGCCAAGTTCGTGCAGAGCCACGACTACATCGCCATGGAGCGCCTCCACGAGATCCACCGATCGGGCCGCTACGACCTGATCGTCGTCGACACCCCGCCCACCCGGAACGCCATCGACTTCCTCGAGGCCCCCGAGCGGATGGCCGACTTCTTCTCGAGTCGGCTCCTGCGCTGGCTCATCACGCCCTACCGGTCCCGCCTGGTCAACGCCGCGTCACGGCCCTTCTACACGATCGCCGATCGGATCCTCGGTTCGCAGTTCCTCCAGGACATCGCCGAGTTCTTCGTGCTGTTCCAGACCATGTACGACGGTTTCGTCGAGCGGGCCGAGGCGGTCGGGCGCACCATCGCCGACCGGCGCACGACCTTCGTGGTGGTCTCCACCCTCGAGGACGCCCCCGTGCGTGAGGCCGAGTTCTTCATGCAGGCCCTCGCCGAGCGCGAGCTCCACCTCGGAGCGCTGGTGCTCAACAAGGTGCTGCCGACCTGGTTCGGCGACGAGGGCGCCGCCGAGGTGGCGAACCGGCTCGTGCACGACGCCCCCGGCGCCGCCGCTGCTGTAACCCACGCCGACCCCTTCGACGAGCCGGCCCAGGTGGCCCGGGTGCTCAAGGAGATCGGTCAGAGCTTCGACGACTACCGCGTCGTCGCCAGCCGAGAGCGCGAGCAGGCGGCCGTGCTGGCCCGCCACCCCGAGCTGGTCGTGTCGGCGCCCCACCTCGACCACGACGTGTGCGACCTCGGCGGGCTGGTGGCGCTGGGTCGGGCACTCTGGTAGCGCCAGGCCCGACGAGAGCGCCTGACGACAGCCGCCGCCCGAGGAACCGCACGGAGGACAGATGGCCAGCCTGGCCGAGCTCGCTCGGCACCACACCCGACTGACCCTCCCGGAGATCGACCATCTCCAGCGCCTCGTCGCGTCCTGGGGGCTGCTCGCGGACCTGTGCTTCGCCGACCTGATGTTGTTCTCCGGCGCCGACCACGACGAGGAGGGCACCCGCTTCCAGGGCAAGCCCGAGGACCGCCCGCTGGTCGTGCTCGGTCAGATCCGTCCGACGACCAGCCAGACCCTGTTCCGCAGCGACTGGGTGGGCCGCATCCTCGCCGCCGACGACCGTCCGTTCGTGGCCCGTTGCCTGGCGACGAGCGGGATCATGGAGGGCGAGGTCACCGGCGACGTCCGCCACGAACCGGTGCGGGAGCTCTGCATCCCGGTGCTGTACCAGGGCCGCACCGTGGGCGTGCTCACCAAGGAGTCGGCGCCGCTGGTCGGGCGCCAGCCGGGGGAGCTCGAGCGCACCTACGTCGAGGTGTTCAACCGCTTTGCCCGGATGATCGCCACGGGCGAGTTCCCGTTCGCCGGCGAGCAGGGCCTCACCGAGGAGGCGCCCCGGGTCGGCGACGGCGTGATCCTGCTCGACGGGTCCATGCGAGTGGCCTACGCGTCGCCGAACGGCGTGTCGGCCCTCCACCGCATCGGGGTGCACGCCAACTCGGAGGGGATGCGCCTGGGGGAGATGGGGCTGTCGGAGACGGCGGTGCGCACCACCTACACCCAGGCCCGGCCGACGACCGAGGAGATCGAGCGGGGGCCCGAGATCACCGTGCTGATGCGGGTCACGCCGCTGCTCGACCACGGCACCGTGACCGGCGCGCTGGTGCTGTTGCGCGACATCTCCGAGCTGCGGCGCCGGGACCGCCTGCTGCTCTCCAAGGACGCCACCATCCGGGAGATCCACCACCGGGTGAAGAACAACCTGCAGACGATCTCGTCGCTGTTGCGCCTGCAGGGTCGCCGGCTCTCGTCCCCCGAGGCCAAGGCGGCAGTCGAGGAGTCGGTCCGCCGGATCCGTTCGATCGCCCTGGTGCACGAGACGCTGTCGCACGCGGCCGGCGACGACGTGCCGTTCGTCGAGGTGGTGCGACCCCTGGTGCGGATGGTGGAGGAGGGGCTCATCTCCCCCGAGCACCCCATCCGGTTCAAGGTCGACGGCGATGCCGGCATCCTGCCGGCGGCGGTGGCCACCGCCATGGCCGTCGTGCTCACCGAGCTGCTGCAGAACGTCGTCGATCACGCCTATCCCGACGGCACCGGCGACGCCGCCACCGTCGTGGTGACCCTCGCCAACGATCGTGACCGCCTCGACGTCACCGTGGCCGACGACGGCGTCGGCACCCCGCCGGGGTTCTCGGTCGATGCCAGCACCGGGCTGGGTCTGTCGATCGTGCGGACCCTCGTGACCACTGAGCTGGGCGGCACGATCGATTTCCACCCGGGCGACGGCCCCGCCGATCGCCCCGGCACCGTCGTGCACCTCGCGGTCCCGGCCCACATCGGACCCGCCTGACCCGTTCGGGCCGCTCGTTCCCGGGCGCGACAACGGCCTCCCGGAGGAGGCCGTCGGTCAGTGGTTCTGGTGGGGGTGTGCGCTCAGGAAGCGCGCCGGCGGGCGGCGAGCCACTGGCGGCGGAGCTTGCGGCGCTCCTCCTCCGAGGTGCCACCCCAGATCCCGGAGTCCTGGTTGGTCGTCAGGGCGAACTCCAGGCAGGGCTGACGGGCATCGCAGGTACCGCACACGGTCTTGGCGGTGTCGATCTGCTCGATCGCCGGACCAGTGGTCCCCACGGGGAAGAACAGATCGGGATCGGTGTCACGACAGGCGGAGAAGGCTCGCCAGTCATCGGGTGCGGCGGACAAGGTCAACGAGCGGGACGTGGTGAGGGCCACGGTGCCTCCACGGATCGGGTTCACGAGTCGGGGGTACTTGCGTCGCCGGTCGTGAAGCTGTTCACATGCCACCGCGCCGGGGAAGCGGCCTCGTGTGGCTGGGACGGGGGAACCGTAGCGATGCGGCAAGGTCGCCGCAAGGGTCTGTTCCCCAGAATTTCCGGTGAGATCAACCTGTAACGCGAGATGTGACGAACGTCAAAGCTCCTGCTCACCCACGGTGGCCGTCCGAGCGGTCCTCGTGAAGGTGCGAGGGGGAGCGGTGTGACCTCCGGCTCGTCAGCGGGGGATGACGAGGCGCAGGATGTCGGGCTCGTGGTGGATCTCGAGGTGCTCGAGGTCGCCGAGGTAGTCGCCGTCGACCTGGTAGGGCACCGGTCCCGGCACGGGGTCGTAGGCGTCGATCACGACCTCGGTCACGTCGACCTGGTGGGCGACGTGGCGGCTGCGGCGCAGGCGGGTGCCGGAGCCGAGCGCCGACAACACCACACCGATCAGGGGGGCGGCATCGAGCGTGCGCAGGGTCACCACCGCCAGTCCCCGGTCGAGGGTGGCTTCCGGGGCCAACGTGAACGGGCGGGCCCCGATGAAGGTGTAGGGGTCGGTGTTGAGACACACGGTGAAGAGGGCGTCGTCGACGGTGGGGGTGCCGGGCACCCGCACGGCGAAGTGGGGGCGGTTGCGGTCGTAGCGGCGCGCCCAGGTGTCGAGCGCCGCCCACCCGAACAGCACGTGGTTGGCCCACCGCTTCAACGAGCCTCTCCGCTCGACCTCGGCCACCACGGCGGCGTCGAAGCCGATCCCGACGTGGAAGAGGAAGTAGCGACCGTTGACCGATCCCAGGCCCACCCGGCGCATGGAGTCGTGGGCCAGGGCGTCGAGCAGGACGCCGGTGGCCTCGATCGGGTCGTCCGGGAGACCGAGGGTGCGGGCGAACACGTTGGTCGACCCGCCCGGGAGTGGTGCCAGGGCGGTGTCGGTGCCGGCGAGGCCGTTGGCGGCTTCGTTGAGCGTCCCGTCGCCGCCGAGCACCACCACCACGTCGACCCCGTCGGCTGCGGCCCCCTGGGCGAGCCGGGTGGCGTGGCCCCGACGCGTGGTCTCGGCCACGGTGACGTCGTGGTCGGCCGACAGGGCCTTGCCGATCACGACCCGGCCCCGGGCGGTGACGGACGACGCCGACGAGTTGACGATCAGCAGCACCCTCACAGTGGGCGGCGACGGTACCAGGGGCCTTGCCGGGGTGTCGTCGTCGGTGCTTCCGTGACCAGGGCCGATGGCCGCCGGAGGTCGCTGGGGTGATTTGGTCGTGAAGGGTTGCTGCGCACAGACTGTCGGCCATGAACGTCGTCGTTTGCGTCAAGCAGATCCCGGACCCGGCTGACCCGGGCGCGCTGGATCCCACCACAAAGACCCTGAAGCGGGACGGCAAGCTCATCCTCGACGAGTCGGATTCCTACGGCGTCGAGATGGCCCTGCAGCTCGTCACCACGGCCGGCGGCGGCGAGGTCACCCTCGTCTCCATGGCCCCGAACGGCGAGGTCTCCGGCCTGCGCACCGCCCTCGCCATGGGCGCCGCCAAGGCCATCCTCGTCAGTGACGACGCCCTGGCCGGCAGCGATGCCCTGGGCACCGCCAAGGTCCTCGCCAAGGCCATCGAGCGGGTCGAGGGCGCCGATCTGGTCCTCACCGCCACCGAGTCGAGCGACGGCTACACGGGCACCGTCCCCGAGCAGATCGCCGGCCTCCTCGACCTCCCGTCGGTGACCTTCGCCAAGCACATCGAGGTCGACGGCTCCAAGGTCAAGGTCCAGCGCCAGACCGAGGCCGGCTACGACGACGTCGAGTGCCCGCTCCCCGCCGTGGTCTCCGTGACCGCCGGCGTGGTCGAGCCCCGCTACCCCTCGTTCAAGGGCATCATGGCCGCCAAGTCCAAGCCGGTGGACACGCTGACCGTCGCCGACCTCGGCCTCGAGGCCTCGCAGGTCGGCTGGGCCGGCGCCGGTCAGGAGATCGTCGCCATCGAAGCGGCACCGGCTCGCGAGTCGGGTGAGGTCGTCGAGGACGACGGCACCGGCTTCGAGAAGATCGTGGCCTACCTCGACAACCTCAAGGTCCTCTAGGAGATCTGGAACATGGCTCTCAACACCATCTGGGTGCTGGCCGAGGCCTCCGACGGCACGGTCACCAACCCCACTCTCGAACTGCTCACCAAGGCCCGCGAGCTCGCCGGCACCGTCGAGGCCGTGTACGCCGGTTCCGACGCGGACGCCATCGCCGGCACCCTCGGCGAGTACGGCGCCACCAAGGTGCTCACCACCGGTGACCTCGGCGGGGCCCTCCCCGGCGTGCCGGTGGCCAACGCCATCGCCGCGCTGATCGAGGGCGGCAGCGCGCCCGACGTCATCCTCGCCACGACCGGCACCCTCGGCCGTGACGTCACCGGGCGCCTGTCGGCCAAGCTCGATCGCACCGTGCTGACCAACAACGTCGACCTCGAGGTCGACGGCGACAAGCTCGTCACCACCGAGCCGGTCTTCGGTGGCGCCACCAACGTGAAGACCACCTTCACCGCCGGTGGCCCGCACATCGTCCTGGTCCGCCCGAAGTCCTTCGTCGCCGAGTCCGCCGGTGGCGGGGCGGCCGCGGTCGAGGCCATCGCCGTCCCCGACCCGGGCAAGAGCGGTGGGGCCACCATCACCGAGCGCCACGTCGAGGAGCGCGAGGGGCCGTCGCTCGATGACGCCGCCATCGTGGTCTCCGGTGGTCGCGGCCTCGGCGAGTCCGAGAAGTTCGCCATGGTCGAGGAGCTGGCCAAGCTCCTGAAGGGCGCCCCCGGCGCCTCCCGGGCCATCGTCGACGCCGGCTGGGTGCCCTACAGCTACCAGGTTGGCCAGACCGGCAAGGTCGTGAAGCCCACCGTCTACATCGCCGCGGGCATCTCCGGCGCCACCCAGCACATGGTGGGCATGAAGGGCTCCAAGAACATCATCGCCATCAACAAGGACGCCGAGGCCCCGATCTTCTCGATCTCCGATCTCGGCATCGTGGGCGACGTGCACAAGGTGCTCCCCGCCCTCATCGAGGCGCTCAAGTCCCGCTGAATCGTCAGCAACTCACGTTCGGTGCGAGGCCCCGGCTCCGGCCGGGGC
>DATDIY010000378.1:0-31559 GCA_036520815.1 Acidimicrobiales bacterium | reverse complement strand
CGCCGTCGTCCTGGCCGCAGGCGCTGGCTCGCGGCTGGCGCCGCTCAGCGAACGTCAGCCGAAGGCGCTCTGCCCTGTCGGGAACCGCCCGCTCATCGACCTGGCCCTGCAGCGGTTGGCCGGCGTGACCGATGCGGTGGCGGTCAACCTGCACCACGGCGCCGCGGAGATCCGCACCCACCTCGAGGCCTCCGGCACCCTGGGTCGAGCGGTCCACGTGTCCCACGAGGAATCCGAGGCGCTCGGCACGGCGGGGGCCCTCGGCGCCCTGCGGGGATGGCTCGACGGCCGCGACGTCCTCGTCGTGAACGCCGACACGTGGGCACCGGGCTCGCTCGCCGGGATCCTCCTCGGCTGGGACCGGGAGCGGCCGAGGGTGCTGGTCCACGGGGCCGACGACTTCGGTCCCAGCGCAGCGATCGCCGGTTGCGTGCTGCCATGGGCCGAGGTCGCTCGCCTCGCCCCGGTGCCGAGTGGGCTCTACGAGGTCGTGTGGGGTCGCCGCGCCGAGGAGGGTCGCCTCGAGGTCCTGCGCCACGACGGCCCCTTCGTCGACTGCGGCACGCCCGCCGACTACCTGGCGGCCAACCGGGCAGCGGCGTCGCTCGCCGGCGGACAGATCATCGACGCGAGCGCGGTGCTCGAGGGGCCCGTGATCGGTGCCTGCGTCGTGGGAGCGGGTGCGCGGGTCGCAGGCCGGATCGAGGACTCCGTGGTGTGGCCCGGCGTGCACCTGCCCCCAGGCCGCGACCTGCACAGTGAGGTGGCGGCCTCGCCCGATCTCATCGTGGGTCCGCTGCCGCCCTCCGTGTGGGGCTGAGCTCCACCTCGTGGTTGGCTCGGAGCTGACCGCACGCCGCATCGATGTCGTTGCCTCGGTTGGCTCGCACAGTGGCGTTGGCGCCGAGGTCCCGCAGCCGGTCGCGGAAGGCGGCGACCCGCTCGGGAGGTGATCCCGTGGTCGGCCAGCCCGGCGTGGCGTTGAGAGGGATGAGGTTGACGTGGGCACGCAGGCGGCGGGCGGCGGCAGCGAGCTCCTCGGCGTCGCTGCCACGATCGTTCACCCCGTCGATCAGCGCCCATTCGAACGAGAGGCGACGGTGCTTGGCGGTGAGGTACTCCTCGCAGGCGGCGTAGAGCTGCTCGAGGGGGTAGCGCCGGTTGATGGGGACCAGCTCGTCGCGGAGCTCGTCGTTGGCGGCATGGAGCGACACCGCCAGGTTCACCGGGAGGTCTTCGGCCGCCATGCGACGGATCCCGGGGACGATGCCGACCGTCGAGATCGTGAGGTGCCGGGCCGAGAGACCGAGGTCGTCGTGGATGCGTCGAATCGCGGCCCACACCCGCTCGTAGTTCGCCATCGGCTCGCCCATCCCCATGAACACGATGTTCGAGAGGCGCCGTTGGTCCGGGCCCTCGGCGGCCGCACGTGACGCTCGCACGACCTGCTCGACGATCTCGCCGACGGACAGGTTGCGCTCGTAGCCGGCCTGTCCGGTGGCGCAGAAGCCGCACGCCATGGCGCAGCCGGCCTGGGTGCTCACACAGACCGTGGAGCGGTCCGGGTAGTGCATGAGGACCGTCTCGACCCGGGCGCCGCCGTCGAGGTCCCACAGCCACTTCACCGTCTCACCGTCGTCGCTCGTGCTGGTCGCGGTGGGCCGGAGCGCGGACGGCAGCACCTCGTCGAGGCGCGCCCGCAGCGCCTTGGGAAGGCTCGTCATCTCCGACGGATCGACCCGTTGGTCGTAGAGGCCGGCCCAGACCTGGTCGACGCGATAGCGGGGCTCGCCTTCCAGCAGCTCGGCGAGCTCGTCTCGCGAGACGTCGAAGCGGGTGGTCGTCACCGGCTCAGGCTACGGGCGGAGGTGTCCCCTCCGGAGCCCACCAGCGGTGGGCCTGGTGCAGGGTGAAGCCGAGCTTGTCGTAGAGGCCGCGCGCCGCCGCGTTGGTGCCCTCCACGTGGAGCATGCCGATGGTGAGGCCTCGGTTCGCGAGGTGGTCGAGTCCGGCGAGGGTGAGCGAGCGGCCGAGCCCGATGCCGGCGAAGTCCGGGTCGGTGGCGATCACGTAGATCTCGCCGAGGGCGGGATCAGCGGCCGTCGCGGGGTGGACCTTGGTCCAGCAGAACCCGGCGAGGCGACCGTCGCGCTCGTGCAGCAGGAACCCTTCGGGGTCGAACCAGGGCTCTGCTTCGTAGCGGCGCAGATCGTCGGCGGTCCACCCCGACTGATCGGGGTGCCAGGCGAAGGCCCGGTTGTTGACCTCCAGGAAGGCGGCGTCGTCGTCGCCGGGACGGAAGGCCCGCAGCGCCATCGGCGGGGGTGGCTCGGAGGGGAGCGGGAGCCGCAACTGCAGCACTTCACGCACCAGCACGAGCCCGGCCTCGGCCGCGAGGCGCTCGTCGACGGGACCGGCGGGATCGGCTTCGACCATCACGAGATGACCGGCGTCGTCTCGGGTCTCGTTGCGCACGGCCGCCGAGGCTACCGGTGGACGCCGATCGCCAGAGCGCCCGCCCTGGCGCACGAAGCGTGCGAGCTCAACGACCGAGGTGGGCAATCGACGGGCGGGCGGTCGCGGACGATCGTCAAAGACTGTGTCGATCGCTCCGATAGGTGCGTGCTAGAGGAAAACTCTGTTTCGGTGCCCCACCAGCACCTTTGACGGCACTCTGACGGAGATCGACCAGGAAGATTTGACGTTCTTTGCATTCCCTCTCGGTCCCTGGCGCGCTATGTTGATGGGACCAGGTTCCCGCCACCTGGTACGGCGACACCAACTGGGATCCGCCGCCCAGTGTCGCCCTGCCGACGCCCCTTCGGGGGCGTCGGCGTCTTTTTGCCGTCACTCTCGACGCCAACGTCGAGAGTGACCGCCGCCTGTGGGATGCTCCGCCCGTGGAGAACCGACGAGCATCGCTCTCGAGTGCGTCCTCGAGCCTGGATGACCTGCTGGCCCGGGTCACCGAGTCGGCCGAGGAGCTGCGCGTCGGCGGCGAGGAGGCGCTCGCCTACGACCTCTACGAGGTGGAGCGCTCGCTCCGGGTGGCGCAGCGACGACTCGGCGCCGTCGTCCGGCGGATGCGCTGAGCGGCTCGAACCGGTTCCGGTCCGGGAACGATCGACCGGTATCTTCGGCGGCGTGCTGAACCGCCTGGACCTTCGCGGTCGCTCCGGCGACGACCTGACGCGAGACCTGCCGCGCCCCGACCCCGGTGGCGCCGGGCCGGTGGCCGCGGTGCAGGCCATCGTCGCCGACGTGAAGGCCCGGGGGGACGACGCCGTGCGGGAGTACACCGAGCGGTTCGACGGGGTGCGGTCCGACTCGGCTCTGGTCCCCGCCGACGAGGTGGCGGCCGCCCTCGACGCCGTCCCCGACGTGCTGCGCGCCGCGCTCCAGGCAGCGTCCGACGCGATCCGCGAGTTCCACGAGGCGCAGGTGCGCCCAGAGCACACCTTCCGACGCGATGGCATCACCGTGCGGGGGCGGTCGGTACCGGTCGATCGGGCCGGCTGCTACGTCCCAGGCGGCCGCGGTGCCTATCCCTCCTCGGTTCTGATGACCGTCGTGCCGGCCCGGGTGGCGGGGGTGCCCGAGGTCGTGCTCTGCGTGCCGCCGGACCGTGAGACCGGACGGGTGGCCGACTCGACGCTGGCCGCCGCCGCCATCGCCGGGGTCGACGAGGTGTATGCAATCGGCGGCGCCCAGGCGATCGCCGCCCTGGCTTACGGCACCCGGACGATCCGACCGGTCGACGTGATCGCCGGCCCGGGGAACGTGTACGTAGCCCTTGCCAAGCGGGAGGTCGCCGGCCAAGTCGGTGTCCCGATGGCGTTCGCCGGCCCTTCCGAGGTCGTGGTGGTGGCCGACGAGTCGGCCCCGGTCGACTTCGTCGCCATCGACTTGATGGTGCAGGCCGAGCACGGCCCCGATGGCCTGGCGTGGCTCGTCACCTGGGTCCCCGAAGTGGCCGACGCGGTCGACGACGCCCTCGAGCGGCTGATCGCCGAGGCCCCCCGCGCCGCCGAGATCCGCGCCACGTTCGCCGGGGGCGGGTTCTGCGCCCTCGTCGACGGTCCCGACGCCGCGCTCGCCGTGGTCAACCACGTCGCCCCGGAGCACCTCGAGCTGATCACCGATGACCCCGAGCGCCTCGTGCCGCTCGTACGGCACGCCGGCGCCGTGTTCCTCGGGCCGCTCGCCCCGGCGTCGATCGGCGACTACACCGCGGGGCCGAGCCATGTGCTGCCCACGTTCGGCAGCGCCCGCTACGGCAGCGCCCTCACCGTCGACGACTTCACCAAGCAGGTGCACGTCGTGGAGGTCGACGCCGACGGGTTCGCACTGGCGGCACCGGTCGTCGCCGCCATCGCCGACGCCGAGGGCCTGGCCGCCCATGCCGAGTCGGTCCGACTGCGCCAGCGCCGTCTGGCCGACGAGGTCGGCTCGTGATCCGGCCCCGCGACGACGTCGCCCTGATGGAGGGGTACCACTCACCTCAGCTGGAGGTGGCCGTCCGGCTCAACACCAACGAGGCGCCCGACGCGCCGCCTCCGTCGTGGACGGCCGAGCTGTCGGCTGCCGTGGCGACCGTCGATTGGAACCGGTACCCGGACCGGGCCGCCACCGCCCTGCGCACCGCCATCGGCGCGCTCCACGGCGTCGGCCCTGAACAGGTCTTCGCCGCCAACGGCTCCAACGAGGTGCTCCAGACGCTCCTGCTGACCTACGGGGGAGCCGGACGCACCGCCGCGGTCTGGGAACCGACGTACGCCCTGCACTCCCACATCGCCCGGCTCACCGGCACCTCGGTGGCCGAAGGGGAGCGGGGGGACGACTTCTCCGTCGATCTCGCCGAGGTCCATCGCGTCGTCGACCAGGCCCGCCCGTCGGTGGCCTTCCTCTGCTCGCCCAACAACCCGACCGGCATGGTCGACGACGAGGCGACCGTGCGGGCGGTGCTCGACATGGTGACGGAAGTCGACGGCCTCCTGGTGGTCGACGAGGCCTACGGCCAGTTCGCGCCCTGGTCGGCGCTGGGTCTGGTGGCCGACGGTGTGCCGTTGGTGGTCAGCCGCACCTTCTCCAAGACCTGGTCGATGGCGGCGTCGCGCCTCGGCTACCTCGTGGCGCCGGCCGAGATCGTCGCCGAGCTCGAGAAGGTGGTTCTGCCCTACCACCTCGACGCCCTCAAGCAGATCGCCGGCTGTCTCGCCCTCGATCACGTCGCCGAGATGGACGCCCGCGTGGCCCGGCTGGTCGAGGAGCGCGAGCGGTTGACGCAACGGCTCACCGGTCTCCCGGTGCGGGTCTGGACCTCGGGCGCCAACTTCGTGCTCTTCCGACCCGAGGCCGCCGACGGCGCCGAGCTCTGGCGCCAGCTCGTCGAGCGGTCCGTCCTCGTGCGGGACTGCTCGTCGTGGCCCCGTCTGGAAGGCTGCCTGCGGGTCACCATCGGTACGCCTGCCGAGGACGACGCCTTCCTCGCCGCCATGGAGGAGATCCTGACGTGAGCGCCACCCCCACCTCCGACGACCGTCGCGCCGCCACCGTGGCTCGGACCACCTCCGAGACCTCTATCGCCATCGAGCTCGATCTCGACGGTCACGGCCGGGTCGAGACCTCGACCGGTCTGCCGTTCTTCGACCACATGCTCGCCCAGCTCGGCCGCCACGGCGGGTTCGATCTCGTCGTGGAGGCCACGGGCGATCTCGAGATCGACGCCCACCACACGGTGGAGGACGTCGGGATCGCCTTCGGTGAGGTCTTCAAGGTGGCGGTCGGGGACAAGGCGGGGATCCGAAGGTTCGCCTCGAACCGCATCCCGCTCGACGAGGCTCTGATCGATGTCGCTCTCGACCTGTCGGGTCGGCCCTACCTGCACTACGAGGTCGAGTTCCCAGGACAGAAGATCCTGGGCGACCCGCCGTTCGACCCGCAGCTGGTCGAGGAGTTCTGGCGGGCGTTCACCGTGGCCGCCGCCGTCACGCTGCACATCACCTCCGTCCGCGGCGTGAACACCCACCACCTGATCGAGGCAACGTTCAAGGCGGTGGCGCGGTCGCTGCGCGACGCCGTGCGCGTCGAGGGCGGTGGGGTGCCCTCGACCAAGGGCGTCCTGTGACCGACGGGAGTGGCGACCGACCCCTGGTGGCCGTCCTCGACTACGGGATCGGCAACCTGCGCTCGGCCCAGAAGGCGCTCGAGCACGTCGGTGCCGACGCCCGGCTGACCTCTGACCACGGCCTCATCAGAGATGCCGCCGCGGTGGTGCTGCCCGGCGTCGGTGCGTTCGGCGCGTGCATGCAGGCACTGCACGCCACCGGCATGGCCGACGAGGCGGTCGACGCCGCGGCCAGCGGGCGGCCGTTCCTGGGGATCTGCGTCGGGATGCAGCTGCTCTACGAGGGCTCCGAGGAGTCACCGGGTGTCGCCGGTCTGGGTGTGCTCCCGGGCGTCCTGCGTCTGCTGCCCGAGTCGGTCAAGCGTCCGCAGATGCAGTGGAACCTGCTCGATGTACGACGTCCGTCCGCCCTGTTCGCCGCGGTCGACGATCCCGTGTGGGTCTACTTCGTGCACTCCTACGCCGCCGACGCCGACGACGCGACGGTCGTGGCCACCTGCGACTACGGCGGACCGGTCGCCGCTGCGGTCGAACGGGGGCCGCTGTGGGCCACCCAGTTCCATCCCGAGAAGTCCGGCGCCACCGGGCTGCAACTCCTCGAAGGCTTCGTCGACGCCGCCCGGAGCGCCACTGCCGGACCGACCCCGGGGCGGGTGTGATGCAGCTGTACCCGGCGATCGATCTCCGCGATGGCCGCGCCGTGCGGCTCTACCAGGGCGACTACGACCGCGAGACCGTCTACAACGACGATCCGGTGGCCCAGGCCGAGGCGTTCGCGGCCGCAGGCGCCGAATGGATCCACGTCGTCGATCTCGATGCCGCCCGCACCGGCCGACCCGAGAACCGGGCGACGATCGCCGCTATCGCCGCCGCCGTCGACGTCCCGGTCCAGACCGGGGGCGGGGTCCGCGACGAGGCCTCGGCCGAGGCGCTGTTCACCGCCGGGGTGCACCGCGTGGTCATCGGCACCGCGGCGCTCGAGCAGCCTGCGCTGGTCGGTCGTCTGGCGGCCCGCTTCCCCGTGGCGGTGGGCCTCGATGCCCGTGGCCGTGAGGTCGCTGTCCGGGGATGGGAGAAGGGCTCGGGCCGTGACCTGCTCGACGTCGCGGCAGAGTTCGCCGATGTCGGGGTGCAGGCGCTGATCGTCACCGAGATCGGACGCGACGGCACGCTGGCCGGTCCCGATCTCGAGGGCCTGAGCGAGGTCCTCGACGCCAGCCAGGTGCCGGTGATCGCCTCGGGTGGCGTCGGCGCCCTCGACGACCTGCGTCGCCTCGCCGAGCTGCGCTCCAGCGATCGGACCCTGGCCGGCGCGATCGTGGGACGGGCGCTCTACGAAGGGGCGTTCACCCTGTCTCAGGCGCTCGCCACGGTGAACGCCTGAGCCCACCCCGGTAGGGCCCGGACGCGTCGTCTCTACACTCGCCGGCATGGATGCCGCCGCGTGGAACGCCCGCTACGACACCGACGAACTGATCTGGAAGGGCGATCCCAACCAGTTCCTCCCCGTGGAACTGGCGGACCTGCACCCTGGCAGGGCGCTCGACCTGGCCTGCGGTGAGGGGCGCAACGCCGTGTGGCTCGCTCGCAACGGCTGGACGGTCACCGGCGTGGACTTCGCCGACATCGGCCTGGGAAAGGCCACCGCCCTCGCCGCCGAGCACGGTGCGGCGGTCACCTGGGTGTCGGCCGACGTCACCTCGTGGGAACCCACCGATGCCTTCGACCTCGTCGTCGTCTTCTACCTGCAGCTACCTGCCGACGAGCGACGTCTTGCGCTGCGCACGGCCATCCGGGCCCTGGCCCCCGGCGGCACGTTCCTGCTCGTCTGCCACGACCTGTTGAACATCGACGAGGGTGTGGGTGGACCGCAGGATCCCGTGGTCCTCACCACCGCCGAGGCCGTCGTGGACGACCTCGCCCATGTCGAGCTCGAGCTCGACATCGAGCTGGTCACCGAGCGGGCCGAGCGAGTCGATCGTCCGGTGGCGACCGACGACGGGCCGCGCACCGCCATCGACACGCTGGTGCGGGTCCGGCGCATCGACACCGCCCCCGCCGCCTCGGCCGGCACGGGAGCTGCGGGGTGAGGACCGCCCGGGTGATCCCGTGCCTCGACGTCGATGCTGGCCGGGTGGTGAAGGGGGTCAACTTCGTGGGGCTGCGCGACGCCGGCGACCCCGTCGAGCTGGCTGCCCGCTATGACGCCGAGGGGGCCGACGAGCTCGTGTTCCTCGACATCACGGCGTCCTCGGACCAGCGCGAGACGATCGTCGAGGTCGTGCGCCGCACCGCCGAGCAGGTCTTCATCCCCTTCACCATCGGCGGCGGGATCCGCACCGTCGACGACGCCCGGCGCCTCTTGCGAGCCGGCGCCGACAAGGTCTCGGTGAACACGGCGGCCGTGGATCGTCCGGAGCTGATCGCCGAGATCGCCGCCGAGTTCGGCAACCAGTGCGTGGTGGTCGCCATCGACGCCCGCCGTCGTCGTGACGCCACTGGAGGCCCCGCTGACGGCTGGGAGGTGTACACCCACGGAGGTCGCACGGCGACGGGCCAGGACGTGGTCGAGTGGGCCCGTCGGGCCGAGTCGCTGGGGGCGGGCGAGATCCTGCTGACGAGCATGGACCGCGACGGCACCCGCGACGGGTTCGACACCGAGCTCACCTCGGCGGTCGCCGCCGGGGTGGGGGTGCCCGTCATCGCGTCCGGCGGCGTCGGCACCCTTCAGCACCTGGTCGACGGGGTCACCGAGGGCGGTGCCGACGCCGTGCTGGCCGCCTCGATCTTCCACTTCGGCGAGCACACCGTCGCCGAGGCCAAGCAGCACATGACCGCCGCCGGTGTGACCGTCCGTCCCTGAAACAGGGGTCTCCGCCGGGTCGTGGGCTCGGGTGGGAGGCGGTACCGTCACCCACGTGACCTCTTCCCCTCCAGGTCCGCCCGACGACGGTGTCGGTCCGGACGAGAAGCTGCCCATCCAGATGCTGAACGACCGCATCCTGGTGCGCATGGGCGGCCCGGAGGGGGAGCGTCGTTCCACCGGCGGGATCCTCATCCCCGCCACGGCGCAGATGGGCAAGCGGCTGGTGTGGGCAGGGGTCGTGGCGGTCGGGCCCAACGTGCGGGCGATGGAGCCGGGCGACCAGGTGCTGTTCAACCCGGAGGACCGCTACGAGGTCGAGGTCCGCGGCGACGACTACATCATCCTGCGCGAGCGCGACGTGCACGCGGTGGCCGCGGAACGCCTCCACGAGGGCAGCACCGGCCTCTACCTCTGAGCGGCCGCAGTCGCTCGATCGAGGCGGTGAACCGCTTCGTCGCCTCCGGCGCTCACCGCTAGCGTGAGGCCATGCCCGTCGCCACGCCGATCTCCGCCACCGAGGAGCAGCTCGCCCTCGTCACCTTCGACGACGCCGGCCTGGTGCCGGCGATCGTGCAGGAGGAGGGCACCGGCGAGGTCCTGATGATGGCGTGGATGAACGCCGAGTCGCTGCAGCGCACCTTCGCCGAGGGACGCACCGTGTTCTGGAGTCGTTCCCGCCAGGAGCTGTGGCGCAAGGGCGACACCTCGGGCGACCGCCAGTTCATCCGGGCGGCGTACTACGACTGCGACGGCGACACGCTGCTCTTCGTCGTCGAGCAGGAAGGCCGTGGCGCCTGCCACACCGGCAACCACTCATGCTTCTTCCGGGCCTTCGGCCCCGACGCCGATGGCGACGTCACGCCTGCCGACGGCGCCGCCCAAGGCGCCTGAGGCGCATGCTGCGACCTTCGCGCGAGGAGTTCCACCAGCTGGCCGCCGACCACACCGTCGTCCCGGTGTGGCGCGAGCTGCTGGCCGACCTCATCACCCCGGTGGCGGCGTTCGCCCGCCTCTGCGGCGACGACCAGCCCGGATTCCTGTTCGAGTCGGTCGAGCACGGCGAGCGCTGGAGCCGGTGGTCCTTCGTCGGCCGGAATCCGTTGGCGACCCTCGTGCTGCGCGACGGGGTGGTCGAAGTGGAGGGCGACGTTCCGCCCGGGCTCCCGACCGATCAGGGCATCCTCGCCGCCGTCGAGTGGATGCTCGAGCGCTACCGATCGCCGCAGCGCGACGACTTGCCGCCCCTGCACGGCGGGCTCGTCGGCTACCTCGGCTACGACGTCGTGCGTGAGGTCGAACGGCTACCCGATGTACCGCCCGACGTCACCGGCTATCCCGACGCCGTCCTGTCGGTGATCGGCCAGCTGGCGGCGTTCGACCACTTCCGCCAGCGGGTCACGTTGATCGACAACGTGATGGTTCCCGCGGGCGCTGATTCCGACGCGCTGGATCGGCTCTACGACGAGGCCCTCGTCCGTCTCGACCGGCTCGCCGTCGACGGCGCCCGGCCCCTGTCCGAGCCGATGGTCGAGCCGCCCCTTGCCGACCCCGAGCTGCCCGAGGTGCGGGGATCGGTGAGCGCCGAGGAGTACGGCCGGGCGGTGAACGTGGCCAAGGAGCACATCCTCGCCGGCGACATCTTCCAAGTCGTGCTCTCGCAACGGTTCTCGTTCCCCCTCGACGCCGACCCGTTCGACTTCTACCGCGTGCTGCGTCAGGTCAACCCCAGCCCGTACATGTACTTCGTGCGCACTCCGCAGGTGAGCCTGGCCGGCTCGTCGCCCGAGCCGATGGTGAAGCTGGTCGACGGCATCGTCATCTCTCGACCCATCGCCGGCACGCGACGCCGGGGTCGCACCGAGGAAGAGGACCGGCGCCTCGGAGCCGAGCTGCGCGAGCACCCCAAAGAGCTCGCCGAGCACGTCATGCTCGTGGACCTGGCCCGCAACGACGTCGGTCGCGTGGTGCGCTTCGGCACGGAGAAGCTCGACGAGTCGATGGTGCTCGAGCGCTACAGCCACGTCATGCACCTCACCTCCCAGGTGTCGGGCGAGCTGGCCGAGGGTCGCACGCCGATCGACGTGCTGCGGGCGACGTTGCCAGCCGGCACGGTGTCGGGAGCGCCGAAGGTGCGGGCCATGGAGATCATCGACGCCCTCGAACCGGTCAAGCGCGGGCCCTACGCCGGCGTGGTGGGCTACATCGACTTCTCGGGCACCATCGACACCGCCATCGCCATCCGCACGCTGGTCGTGGGAGCCGACGGCACCGCCCACGTGCAGGCCGGGGCCGGCATCGTGGTCGACAGCGTCCCCGAGCACGAGGACCTCGAGTGCCACAACAAGGCCCGGGCCCTGCTCTCGGCCGTCCCGGGCGCTCGCCGCATGACCGCCCAACGCCGCGGCGCAGCTCCGACCGCCTGATCCCACCCCACCCCCCGAAGGTGGCTCACGCGGTGCTGCGGGCGGAATGGGGTGAGCCACCTTTCGGGGTGGGGAGGCGGGCGGGAGCTGAGAGACTGGGCAGATGTCGGACACCGCCGTCGATCTGCTGGCCGAGTACGACCACCTCGAGCGCGAGGGCGGCTGGAGCACCATCGACCGCGATGTGATCGACGTCGTCGGTCCCGACGCTGGTCGCTACCTCCAGGGCCAGCTCAGCCAGGACGTGGTCGCCATGGCGGCCAGCTCGGCCTGGTCGTTGCTGCTCCAGCCCACCGGCAAGGTCGATGCCTGGCTCCGGGTGTCGCGCCGCACCGACGTCGACTACGTGCTCGACGTCGATGCCGGGTCGGGAGAGCTGGTCGTCGCCCGATTGCGGCGGTTCCTCCTGCGCACGAAGGCGGAGATCGGCGAGCCCGCTCGCCGTTCGTTCCGGGCGGTGCGGGGACCGGCCGCCCGCGTCGTGCTCGACGCCGAGGCGGACGCGGTGCCGAGGAGCGCCAGCGACCGTGTCGGTGGGCCTGTGGTGGGACCCGGTGTCGCCGGGATCGACGTGATGGACGTCGAAGGGCCGAGGGTGATCGGGACCACCACTGCCCTGTTCGCGGGTTCGGTGCAGGTCGGTCCGCAGAGCTTGGAGCGCTATCGGATCGCCCACGCGGTGCCGGCGATGGGGTCGGAGCTGACGCCCGACACCATCCCGGCCGAAGCCGGGCAGTGGCTGATCGACGCGTCGGTCAGCTTCACCAAGGGCTGCTACACCGGCCAGGAGCTGGTCGCCCGCATCGACAGCCGGGGCGGCAACGTCCCCCGTCCGATCCGGCTGCTGCGGGTCGACGGCGGCCCGCTTCCCCTCGCTGGAGGCGAGGTCCGCGCGGGTGACGCCGTCGTGGGCCACGTCACCAGCGCCACGCCGTGGCTCGCACCGCACCAGCCCGCCCTGGCACTCGCACCCGTCGCTCGCAGTGTCGAGGTCGGTGCGGTCGTCGAGGTGCAGACCGTGACGGGCGCAGCGGTCGCCACGGTCATCGAGCCGCCGTTCGTCGGACATGGCGCCGGCTGACCCCTCCCACTACGACGTCCTCGGCGTCGATCGTCGGGCGTCGGCGGTCGAGGTGCGGAAGGCGTACCTCCGCCTCGCCCGCGAGCACCACCCGGACTTCCACACCAACGACCTCGCGTCGACCCGAGCCGCCAATGAGCGGGAGATGCAGCGCATCAACCAGGCGTGGGAGGTCCTCGGCGATGCCGAGTTGCGACGCGCCTACGACGAGCGGTGGGGGAGCGAGCAGGGGGTCGAGCAGCGCCGTCGTCCCGGCGCCGCCAGCTACGACTTCCGGCCGGTCGACGACGGCCCCGACGTCGACTACGCCGCGCTTCTCGACGACACCCCTGTCGTGGGCACCTCGGTGTCGCGGGTCGCCCAGGTGGTGCCGGCGGTGCTCTTCCTCGTCGGCAGCGCCCTGTTCGTCGTCGGCGCGATCGTCCAGTTGGCCGCCCTCGTGGCCTTCGGCATCATCGTCGCCGTGGTCGGTCTGCTCGGGTTCGTGGTCACCCCGGCGATGGCGATCGCCCGCAGCCTGCAAGCCGAGCGCGATCCGTGACGAGCTGTCGTAGTGTCGCCGGCCATGGCTGAGATGACGATGATCCTGAGGGTGGTGTTCCTCCCGGGCAAGCGCGACGAGGGCCTGGCGGCGCTGTCGAAGATGACACCGGTCGTCGCCGAGGAGGAGGGGGTGCTGCACTACTCGTTCCACCTCGACCTGCAGGACGAGGACGTGCTGTGGGCGGTGGAGGTCTACGCCGACCAGGACGCCCTGATGGCCCACTCGGGCACCGACGAGCTCAAGGAGCTGCTGGCCACCCTCGAGCCGCTGCTGGCCGAGCCGTTGTCGCCGGCCATGGCGACACCCACCCGTGCCGGCAAGGGACTCCCGATCTGACCACCTACCTCGATCGCATCCTGGCCGCCCACCGAGCAGCGGCGGCGTCCGACCCTCGACCGCTCGAAGCGCTGGTCGAGCAGGCCTCGGTCGCGTCGCCCACACGCGGCTTCCGCGAGTGCCTGGAGGCGATCGCCGCCAACGGTGACCTCGGTGTGATCGCCGAAGTGAAGCGGGCGTCGCCCTCGAAGGGTGCGCTCGCGCCCGACCTCGATCCCGCCGAGCTCGCCCGAACCTACGAGGCCGGTGGGGCTGCCTGCCTGTCGGTGCTCACCGACGTCGAGTTCTTCCGGGGCTCCCCGGCCGACCTCGTCGCCGCTCGTGCGGCCTGTCATCTCCCTGTGCTGCGCAAGGACTTCACCGTCGACGCCCGCGACGTGTGCGACGCCCGGATCATGGGCGCCGACGCGGTGCTGCTCATCGCCGCCGCTCTCGATGACGACGAGCTCGGATCATTCCTCCAGCTGGCCCAGCGCCTCGACCTCGACGTGCTCGTCGAGATCCACGATGAGCACGAGCTGGCCCGGGCGGTGGCGGTGGGCGCCGACCTCGTGGGTGTGAACCAACGCGACCTCGTCACCTTCGCGGTCGACACTGCGCGCGCCGTTCGCATGGCACCGCAGATGCCTGACGGCGTCGTGTGCGTGGCCGAGTCGGGCATCGCCGGCCCCGAAGATGCTGCGACGCTGGCCCGGGCCGGCTACCACGCCGTGCTGGTCGGGGAGCACCTGGTCACCTCCGATGACGCCGGCGCCGGTGTCGCCGCACTGAGGCGCGCCCCCCACACGACGGCGTGAACCGCATGCTCGGCGGCCGGCCTCGGGCGGTAGCGTCCGAGGCGTGTTCGTGAAGGTCTGCGGGATCACCAATCGCGACGACGCCCTGTTCGCCCTGGCGATGGGAGCCGACGCCATCGGGATGGTGCTCGCCCCGTCGAAGCGGCGGGTCCATCCCGACACGGTCCGCGACGTGGTGCAGGCGCTGCCGAGCGACGCCGTCGTGGTCGGGGTGTTCCGCGACGAGCGCCCCGAGACGATCCTCGAGGTCGTCGAGCACGCCCGTCTGCGCGGCGTGCAGCTCCACGGTCACGAGATCCCCCGCGACGCGTCCCTGATCCGTCGCAAGGTGCCGTTCCTGGTCCAGGCCTTCGTCCCCGGTGATCCCCGACTCGAGCGTCTGGACGAGTACCCGATCGACGCCGTGATGCTCGACTCGAGCGTGCCCGGGTCCGGGGTGGCGTTCGACTGGAACCTGGCGGAAGGTGTCGCTCCGGGGAAGCGGGTGATCCTCGCCGGCGGGCTCACCCCCGACACCGTGGCCGACGCAGTCGAGCAGGTCCGACCCTGGGGGGTCGACGTCTCGAGCGGGGTGGAGGCCGAGCCGGGCCGGAAGGACCCGCGCAAGGTGCGGCGGTTCGTGGCGGCGGCGTCGGAGGCCCTTTCGGAGTTCTCCGCCGACACCGGCCAGGCGTAGCCTCGCCTCCGCTTTCACCCGTCCCGAACGCCTGTCAGAGAGGTCCCGTCGCCCATGGCCCTGCCCGAGCCGTCGCCCAGCGGCCGATTCGGAGAGTTCGGCGGGCGCTACGTCCCCGAGACGCTCATGCCGGCGTGCCTCGACCTGGAGGAGGCCTTCCGCGCGGCGTGGGTCGACCCAGACTTCCGAGGCGAGCTCGACGACCTGCTGCGCGACTACGCCGGCCGGCCATCGCCGCTCACCGAGTGCCACCGGGTCTCCGAGGAGCTCGGTCTCCGGCTGCTGCTGAAGCGCGAGGACCTCAACCACACAGGTAGCCACAAGATCAACAACGTGCTGGGGCAGGCGCTCCTCGCTCAGCGCATGGGCAAGACCCGCCTGGTCGCCGAGACCGGCGCCGGCCAGCACGGCGTGGCCACCGCCACCGCCGCCGCCCTGCTGGGCATGGAGTGCGTGGTCTACATGGGCGAGGTCGACATGGGTCGCCAGGCGCTCAACGTCTTCCGCATGCGGCTGCTCGGTGCTGAGGTCGTTCCGGCCGTCTCGGGCAGCCGCACGCTCAAGGACGCCGTGAACGAGGCCATGCGCGACTGGGTGGCCACCGTCGAGAACACCCACTACTGCCTGGGATCGGTGATGGGTCCCCACCCGTATCCCTGGATGGTCCGGGAGTTCCACACGGTCATCGGAACCGAGGCGAGGGCGCAGTGCGCCGACCTGCTCGGCGGCGGCACGCCCGACGTCGTCGCCGCCTGCGTCGGCGGTGGGTCGAACGCCATCGGCATCTTCTCCGGGTTCGCCGACACCGACGCCGAGCTGGTGGGCGTGGAGCCGGCTGGGGGCGCGGCGGTGGGTCGGGGGATCCCCGGTGTCGTGCACGGCATGCGCAGCTACCTCATGCAGGACGACGTCGGGCAGGTGCAGGAGGCCGAGTCCATCTCCGCCGGCCTCGACTATCCGGGGGTGGGGCCCGAGCACAGCCACCTCTCCGCCATCGGTCGGGCCCGCTACGAGCAGGTCACCGACGCCGAGGTGATCGATGCCTTCCAGCTGCTGAGCCGCACCGAGGGGATCATCCCCGCCCTCGAGCCGGCCCACGCCCTCGCCTGGGTCAGCCGGGACCGCGACGCGCTGGCCGGTCGCACCGTGCTCGTGAACCTCTCGGGTCGGGGCGACAAGGACGTGGCCCAGATGATGGAGATCCTCGGATGACCATCACGTCGGTCGAGGACGCGCTGGCGATCCCGGTCGCCCCCGAGCAGCCCGGGACTTTCGAGGTCGCTCTGCGGGAGGCCCGCGGCGCCGGTCGCAAGCTCCTGGTCCCCTACGTCACGGGCGGCTACGGCGACGACTGGACCGAGGTCGTCCGGGCCGTGGCCGACGCCGGCGCGGACGCCATCGAGATCGGCATCCCGTTCTCCGACCCGGTCATGGACGGGCCGGTGATCCAACAGGCCAGCGAGGAGGCCCTCCGGGCCGGGGCCACCCCGGTCGGGGTGCTCGACGAGCTGAGAGACATCGACGCCGGGGTCCCCCTGGCGGTGATGACCTACTTCAACCTCGCCCACCACATGGGCCTCGAGCGGTTCGCCGCCTCATTGGCCGGCAGCGGTGTGGCTGCGGCCATCCTTCCGGACCTGCCGCTCGAGGAGGTGGGCCCCTGGGCCCGCGCCGCCGACGCCGCCGGCGTCGAGACGGTGCTGCTCGCCGCTCCGACGGCACCGGACGAGCGCCTGCCGCGCATCGTGGCCCGCGCGCGTGGCTTCGTGTACGCCGTCGGGCTGCTCGGCGTCACCGGCGAGCGGGAAGCCCTCGCCGCCTCGTCCCTCGTGATCGCCCGCCGGCTGAAGGCCGTCACCGACAAGCCGGTGCTGGTGGGGGTGGGCGTGTCGACCGCGCAACAGGCGGTGGAGGTGAGCGAGGTCGCCGACGGTGTGGTCATCGGCTCGGCCCTCATGCGCCGCGTCCTCGAGGGAGCCGGGCCGGCAGGTGCAGGAGCCTTCGTCGGAGAGATCCGCGCCGCTCTCGACGCTGGGTAGCGTGCCCGCGATGGCCGACCCGCAACAGCCGCTGTACGAGCGCGTCGACGGCGTCGAGTTCTTCGCCCGTCTCGTCGACCACTTCTACTCCGGCGTCGTCCACGACCCCGTCCTGGCGCCGCTGTACCCGCCCGACGATCTCGATGGCGCCCGCGAGCGGCTCACCCTGTTCCTGGTCCAGTACTGGGGCGGACCCACGACCTACAGCGACCAGCGAGGTCATCCCCGGTTGCGGATGCGCCACGCCCCGTTCGCGATCGGCGGGGCCCAGCGTGAGGCCTGGATGCGGCACATGAGCACGGCCGTGGCCGACATGGTGGGCGAGGGCTCTCTCACCGAGGCCGATGGCGCGCTGATGCTCGAGTACTTCGAGATGGCCTCGCAGCACATGGTGAACGTCGTCGGGTGACCCGGCAGCACGTGGTCGGCTTTGCCCTCGACGGCCCCGGCGCGGCCCGATCCCTTCCACAGACGGAAAAAACGGGCACCCATCCACCCGCGACGCCACTTGTCTCGCGAAGCTGGAGCGCATCGGGCGGGACCGCCCGAGTTCGACAGCAGGCCCGGCCACCCGACCCGGGACCCGTCCCGAGCCGGGCCGACAGGAGGAACCATGACCAAGAGCGAGCTCATCGCCGAGATTGCCAGCCGGACCGATATGGCCAAGACCGATGTGGAGAAGGTCCTCAAGGGCTTCGAGGACGTCGCCCACGAGATCGTCGCCAAGGGTGACCAGAAGCTGACCCTGCCCGGCTTCCTGAGCTTCGAGCAGGTCGACCGCAGCGCCCGTACCGCCCGCAACCCGCAGACCGGCGAGCCCATCCAGGTGCCGGCCAGCAAGGCGGCCAAGGTCACCGCTGGCTCCAAGCTGAAGGCGTCGGCCAAGGGCAAGTAGTCCGCCTGACGCCGGTTCCCGGCGAGAGCAGTCCACGACGGGGAGCGCCATCGCGCTCCCCGTCGCGCGACCGCATGGACCTGCGGATCGACCGGCCTGCCGCGATCGGTGTCGTGCAACCGTGTGGCTCGATGCTCTTGCTCCGTAGATGGACACCAGCGAGCGATCGGCGGAGGCGGTGGGGAACACCCAGGACCTCGAGGCGTTCCCCGAGTTCTTCGGGCTCGCGGAGCCGCAACTGCGTCGCGCCCTGGTCGCCGCCTACGGGTCCGAGCGCGGTCGGGAGGCGACCGCCGAGGCCCTGGCATGGGCTTGGGAGCACTGGCCCGAGCTCTGCCGGATGGACAATCCGATCGGCTACCTCTACCGGGTCGGGCAGTCCCGCACCCGACCGCGCAAGCGACGTGTGGTCTTCGACGCCCCGGCCGGCACAGAGGTGGAGTTCGAGCCGGCGCTGCCTCGGGCGCTCGCCGAGCTGAGCGAACGCCAACGGGTCGCGGTCGTGCTGGTCCACGGCTACGGGTTGACCCACCGCGAGGTCGCCGAGCTGACGCAAACCTCCGCCAGCAGCGTTCAGAGCCACCTCGAACGTGGTCTGCGTCGCCTGCGTCGATCCCTGGAGGTGACCTCCGATGGATGAGCTCAGCCGCCAACTCGTCGCCCTCGTCGACGCAACCGAACCGGTCGAGATCGACGAGGTGCTCACCCGGCCGGTCGCGAGTGGTCCGCCGCCGAGCGGCTGGCGCCGCCCCGTGCTGGTAGCCGCAGCTGCAGTGCTGGCGCTGCTGGTGGCAGGGGGTGTCTTGCTCCTGGTGGCCCGGACCGATGACGGCAGCCGCACCCGCGTCGCCACCGAGACCCCCGCCGTTCCCACGACCGACGACGCTCCCGATACGACCACACCGCCACCGACGAGCGCGGTCCCGCCGGTGACCGTGCCCGCGGTCCTCGACCGCACCCAGCTCTCCACCGACGGCGTCGGTTCACTGGCGTTCGGTGACCCGCTCGAGGAGGCGGAGGCCTTGACCGGAGTGAAGGCTCGGCTGCTCGACTGCGGAGACTCCGAGGGCCAGGTGATCGAGATCGACGGAGCCACTCTCTGGTTCGGAGACGGCGAGTTCCGACTCTGGGACGTCCGTGGGCCCGGGTGGTCGACGGTCAGCGGCGTCACCGTCGGCATGCCCGCCGACGAGGTCGTCGCCCGGGTCCCCAGCCTCGAGCGGGGCGACTCCGGATCCGGTGGGTACCTGGCGTTCCCGCCCCTGCCGACGAACTTCCTGGTCACCCTGGACGCCGACGACCGGGTCGACGACATGTTCGCCTCGATGGCCCGGGCACTGCTGCCGGCGTCCGAGCTGTGCTGGTGAGCGTTCTTCCGGGCGGTCCGGGCCCGCAGTAGGTTCGCGGCCATGACCGACATCAAGCTCGCGGCGGGCGACAAGGCCCCCGCCTTCACCCTCCTCGACCAGGACGAGCAGAAGGTGAAGCTCACCGACTTCAAGGGCCGCAAGGTCCTCGTGTACTTCTACCCGAAGGCCGACACGCCGGGCTGCACCACCCAGTCGTGCGCGCTTCGCGACATCGCCGGCGACGTGGGCGACACCGCCATCGTCGGCATCAGCCCGGACGCCTCGGCCAAGCAGAAGAAGTTCGACGACAAGTACTCGCTCGGCTTTCCCTTGCTGGCCGACACCGAACACGCTGTGGCGGAGTCGTTCGGTGTCTGGGGCGAGAAGAAGAACTACGGGCGCACCTACATGGGCATCATCCGCTCGGCCTTCCTCATCGACGAGAAGGGCAAGGTGCAGGAGGCCTGGTACAAGGTCAGCCCCAAGGACACGCCCGCGAACCTGCTCAAGGCCCTCGCCGGGTGAGCGTCCTGCGGCCGCCGGCCGAGGTCCTGCCCCACCGCCACCCGTTCCTGTTCCTCGACGAGGTCGTCGAGCTCGACGTGGGTGCAGGGGCCAAGGGCCGCTGGCGGCTCACCGGCGACGAGCAGTTCTTCGCTGGCCACTTCCCGGGGCGACCCACCCTCCCCGGTGTCCTCATGCTCGAGGCCATCGCCCAGCTCGGCGCCTACGCCGTGCTGTCCGACGAGCGCTTCGCGGGGAAGCTTCCACTCTTCGGTGGGGTGGAGAAGGCCCGGTTCCGGCGTCAGGTCGTGCCCGGTGACGTCCTCGAGCTCGAGGTGGAGCTCGGCCGCATGTCGGCCCGGGCCGGGAAGGGCCACGGTCGGGCCCACGTCGGCGGAGAGACCGCCTGCGAGACCGACCTCCTCTTCGTGTTCGCCGACGCCACCTAGGAGACCGGCTCGTGGCCACCACGGTGATCGACACCCCGATCGGACCGCTCGCCCTCACGGCCGGCGCAGCCGGGCTGGTGCGGATCGACTTCGGGACCGTCCCGGGCGGCCCCGACCCGGGTGGCGATGCCGCGGCCGCGGCGACCTTGGGCCAGGCCGGCGTCGAGTTGGCCGAGTACTTCGCCGGCACGAGGCACGTCTTCACCGTTCCGCTCGATCGCAGCGCCCGCAGTGGGTTCCGGGGCGAGGTGCTGAGCGTGCTCGAGAGCGTTCCCTACGGCGAGACCATCACCTACGGCGAGCTGGCCGCCGAAGCCGGTCGGCCGGGCGCGGCGCGGGCCGTGGGCACCGCCATGGCGACCAACCCGCTGCCCATCATCGTGCCGTGCCACCGGGTGACCCGCTCAGGTGGCGTGATCGGTAGCTACGGCGGTGGCGTCGACACGAAGGAGACGCTCCTCCGTCTGGAGGGCGCACTCCCCGTGTCCAGCCCCGGCTAGGACACCGGAGAGATCACCACGCAGCCGTTGTGCCCACCGAAGCCGAAGCTGTTCGACAGCGTCGGGCCAGGGGTCCACTCACGGGGGCCGCCGACCACGAGGTCGATCGGTGCCATGTCCGGATCAGGGGTGACGTAGCCGGCCGTCGGAGGGATGAGGCCCTTCTGAATCGACAGCACCACGGCCACCGCCTCGATCGATCCGGCGGCGCCGAGCGAGTGCCCGGTGACGCCTTTGATCGACGTGACGGGAGGCCCGTCGGCACCGAAGAGCTTGGCGATGGCTTCGGCCTCCGCCGCGTCGTTGGCGGGGGTCGAGGTGCCGTGGGCGTTGACGTGAGCGACCTGGTCCGGTTCGAGCCCGGCGTCGGCCAGCGCCAGTTCCATGCAGGCGAGCGCTCCGGTACCGCCAGGGGAGGGGGCGGTGATGTGGTGGGCGTCGGCGTTGGAGGCTGCACCCACCACCTCGCCGAGGATCGTCGCTCCGCGGGCCCGGGCGCTCTCGAGCTCCTCGAGCACGAGCACACCGGCGCCCTCGCCCATGACGAAGCCGTCGCGGTCCCGATCGAAGGGACGCGAGAGGTACTCGGCCGACATGGCGGTCATGTTGGTGAACCCGGCGATGCACGTCGGGGTCATCGTGCACTCCGAGCTGCCGGTCACGACCGCGTCACAGCGCCCGTAGGAGATGAGCCGGTAGGCGTTCCCGATCGACTGGGTGCCAGCGGCGCAGGCGGTGCAGGTCGTCTCGCACGGGCCCTGGTAGCCGTAGCGCATCGACACCGCCGCCGAGGCTGCGTTGGCCATGAGCATGGGGACCATGAACGGACTCACCCGGCGGTCGCCCTTGTGCTCGCGCACCAGGACCTGTTCCTCGAGGGTGGTGAGGCCACCGATGCCGGTGCCGATCCACGTCCCGATCCGGCTGGGGTCGGCCTGGAGCGGCCCCGACTGGGCGAGGGCCTCGCTGGCCGCCGCCAGCGCGAACTGGGTGAACCGGTCGGCCCGGCGGGCCTCCTTGGCATTGTCGAACAGGGGCGCAGGGTCGAAGTCGTGCACCCGGCGCAGGCCCTCGGGCGGCGCAGCCAGAAGGCCGTCCCAGAAGGCTTCGGTCCCGATGCCGCACGGGGAGACGACACCGACACCGGTGATGGCGACCCGGCGGCGTTCCATCACTGCTTGGAGGTGACGAGCGTGAACGCTTGGCCGACGGTCTCGATGCCCTCCAGCTCGGACTCGTCGACGCTGACGTCGAACTCTTCCTCGAGGGCCATGACGAGCTCGACGAGGTCGAGGCTGTCGGCGTCGAGATCGTCGCCGAACTTGGCCTCGAGGGTCACCTGGTCAGGCTGGACGGCCAAGACCTCGACGGCGCACTTGCGGAACCGCTCGAAGGCTTCGTCACTCACGGGATGCTCCTTGTGTGGGGTTCGCCCACGCTACTCGTGGGCAGGGGAGGGATCGGGGGTTCGGGGCGGACGGTCCCGGGCCTCAGGAGGCGCCCATGCCGAGGCCGCCGTCGACGGGGAGGACGGCTCCGGTCACGTAGCCGGCACCGTCGGAGGCCAGGTAGACGACGGCCGCCGCGACCTCGGCGGGGTCGGCGAGGCGGCCGAGGGGGATGGCGCCCTCTATGGCGGCGCGGGTGTCGTCGGAGACGGCGGCGAACATGTCGGTGGCCACCGGACCGGGGGCGACGACGTTCACGGTGATGTTGCGGGAGGCGAACTCCCGGGCGAGCGAGCGGGCCAGACCCACCAGGCCCGCCTTGGAGGCGGCGTAGTTGGCCTGGCCGGCCTGACCGGTGGAGCCGACGACGGATCCGATGAAGACGATGCGTCCCCACCGGGCCCGCATCATCTTCTGCACGGCTCGCTTGGCGACCCGGAACCCGCCCACCAGGTTGGCGTCGAGGACGCCGGTGAAGTCGTCCTCACTCATGCGCAGCACGAGCATGTCGGCGGTCATCCCGGCGTTGGAGACGAGCACCTCGACCGGGCCGAGCGTGGCCTCGATCTCGGCGAAGGCGGCGTCGACCTGTTCGACGTCGGTGACGTCGCAGGACACGCAGAGGAGGTCCTTGGCCAGCTCCGGGGGCGGTGGTGCGGAGCGGTAGGTGATCGCCACCCGGTCGCCGGCGTCGGCGAAGGCGCGGGCGCAGGCCAGCCCGATGCCACGGTTGGCGCCCGTGACGAGCACGACCCGACCGTCGGAGCTCTGCTGCGGCTCGCTCATCGTGGACCCTCCGGAACGTGGCCGTCCCAGCGCAGCAGCGTGCTGGCCCAGCTCATGCCGGCGCCGAAGCCGACCAGCAGGACCAGGTCGCCCTGGGCGATGCGGCCGTGGTCGAGTGCGTCGGCCAGTGCCAGCGGGATGCTCGCCGCAGAGGTGTTGCCGGTGGCGTGGAGCACGGTGGCCACCCGGTCGGATCCGACCCCGAGGCGGGAGCAGGCCGCCTCGATGATCCTGATGTTGGCCTGGTGGGGGACGACGAGCGCGAGATCGTCGGGTTCGACCCCGGCGGCCCCGAGCGTCGCTCGGGCGGAGTCGACCATCACGGTGACGGCCCGGCGGAAGATCTCCTTGCCGTTCATCACCATGTAGCCACCGAGCTCCGCCTCGAGCAGGTGGCGGGCGGAGCCGTCGGATCCCATGTCGTAGGACAGCAGCTGTCCGGGGCCGTCGACCGCTTCGAGGACCACGGCGCCGGCGCCGTCACCGAAGAGGATGGCGGTGTTGCGGTCGTCCTGGTCGGTCATCTTGCTGAGCGTCTCGGACCCGATGACGAGGATGCGGTTGAGGCCCATGGCGATCAGGCCGTGGGCCTGCACGAGGCTGTACATGAAGCCGGAGCAGGCGGCGTTGAAGTCGCCCGCCCCACCGGCGATGCCGAGGTCGTCCTGGACCTCGGACGCATTCGACGGGAGCTGGTAGTCGGGGCTCGTGGTCGCGAGGATGATGAAGTCGATGTCGGCGCCCGTGACCCCGGCCATGTCCATGGCGGCCCGGCCGGCCTCGGTGGCCAGGCCGGCGGTGGTGCCACCGTGGCGGCGCTCCTTGATGCCGGTGCGCTCGGTGATCCACGCGTCGTTGGTGTCGAGGCGGGCCTCGTACTCGGCGTTGGTGACCACCCGGTCGGGGAGGGCGGTGCCCCACCCGGTGATGACGGCACCGCGGACCCCATCGGGCACGGCTCCCTTGCGCTTGGTGCTCATGCCGTGCGCAACCAGGCGATGGGCTGGCTGGTCGTGACCCGTTCGCCGGCGACGGCGAGCATCCCGACGAGGATCCCGGCGAAGGGCGACCGGACCTCCTGGTCGCCGACCTGGCCGAGGACGGTGCCAGGGGTGAGCTGGAGGCCGGCCTCGGCGTGACTCGCCGGGGTGAACACCCCAGCGGCGGGACTCACGACCATGCGCTCGGTGGCGAAGAGGTGCTCGCCCTCGTGGACGACGACCTCGGCCACCTCGGCCACCTCGGGCGTGGCCAGGGCGGTGAGGAGCTTGTCGAGGTCGTCCGGCGTGGAGACCGAGAGCGTGGCGGCAGTCTTCACGGTGCGCTTGGCCATGCCGGTGAGGACGTTGCCGGGACCGAGCTCGATGAGGTACGCCGCTCCCGACTGCCCGAGTCGGTCGAGCGTCTGGCGCCAGCGCACCGGGCTGCAGAGCTGGGCGCCCAACAGGCCGCTCCACTCATCGGCGGCCGAGTGCGGGTAGGCGTCGACGTTGGCGTAGACGGGCAGCTCCGCCTCCCGCAGCTCGGCGGCGTCGATGGCCTTGCGGAGCCGCTCGCGGGCCGGGGCCATCAGGGGGGTGTGGAACGCCCCGCTGACCGCCATCGGCATGACCTTCTTGGCGCCGAGCTCCTTGGCGACGGCCGACGCTTCGGCGACCGCCTCGGGCTCGCCGGCCACGACCACCTGTCCGGGAGCGTTGTAGTTGGCGACCCACACGTCGCCGTCGACCCGGGCGCAGGCCACCTCGACGTCGTCGTCGTCGAGGCCGAGCACCGCGGCCATGGTGCCGGTACGGCTGGTGGCGGCCTGACGCATGGCGGCGCCGCGCTCGGCGACGAGCCGGAGTCCGTCGTCGAAGGCGAGCGCCCCCGAGGCGACCAGGGCGGTGTACTCGCCCAGGCTGTGGCCGGCGGCGGCGGCCGGCTCGACACCGAGGCGTTCGACGGCGTCGAGGACGACGAGGCTGGTGAGGAAGGTCGAGAGCTGGGCGTTGTCGGTGAGCTTGAGCTCGTCGGCGTCGGTGTGCAGCAGCAGCGCCTCGAGGTCCCGGCCGAGCACGGAGGAGGCCTCGGTCACCAGCTCCCACGAGGGGTGCTCGCGCCAGGGCTCGCCCATCCCAGGCTTCTGGGACCCCTGGCCGGGGAACGTGAAGACGATCATCGGGGCGAGCGGACCTCCGGTCGGCAACGGGCGGGGTTGGGACCAGCGGAGCGGCTTTGACGTTTCATCCGGTGGTTCATCCGTGCCTGGCTCGTTCTTGTCGGGTGCGGCGGGAGGGATTCGAACCCTCAAGCCCTTTCGGGCAGCGGGGTTTGAGCCCGCCCTGTATGCCGGTTCCAGCACCGCCGCGGAAAGTGGGTGCGTGCGCCACGCTACCAACGCGAGGCGCGCGGGCCGGGATTGCGAGTCCCCCGGCGGGAGGGATCCGACCCGTACACTCCTGGGCGTGACCAAGGCCATGCTGGAGCGACGGCTCAGCGAGGTGGCCGCGCAGCTGCGAGGGCTGCGACGCGAGCTCGCGGTCACCGACGAGCAGCTCGCCCACCTGGCCGACCAGGCCGACGAGGCCCGGTTGCGCTCTCTGGTGTCGGAGACGCCGCTGGCCGAGCGGGAGCACCGCGAGGCCGCCCGCCACGCCGAGGCCATGGATCGTCACCGATCCGACGTGGTGACCTCGATCGAGGACCTCGAGCGCCAGCAGGACGACCTCCTCGACCGTCTCAACGAGGCGGTGGGCTGACCCGGGTACGATGCGCCCGCAGCTCGCCGGCTCCGGCCGGTCCGGGCTCGCCGAGCGTGGCCGGGTGACATCGTCGAGCGACATCGTCGAGCGATGATCCTCACGGTCGCCAGACCAGTTCGCCCACGATCAGTTCACGCACGGAAGGGATGTGCCCGGTGCCGACCCGCGTCGTCATCGCCGAGGACGAAGCGATCATCCGCCTCGATCTCAAGGAGACCCTCCAGGAGGAGGGCTACGAGGTCGTGGGGGAGACGGGAAGGGGCGACGAGGCCGTCGAGCTGGTCCGCTCCCACCAACCCGACCTCGCCATCCTCGACATCAAGATGCCCGGGCTCGACGGGCTCTCCGCCGCTCGGGAGATCGCCTCGGAGCGATTGTCGGCGGTGCTGATCCTCACCGCCTTCAGCCAGCGCGACCTCATCGAACAGGCCCGCGACGCCGGCGCCCTCGCTTACCTCGTCAAGCCCTTCCAGCGGGGGGAGCTGATCCCCGCCATCGAGGTGGCGATCGGGCGGTTCCGGGAGATGAAGGCCCTCGCCGACCAGGCCCAGTCGCTCGAGGAGCAGCTCGAGACCCGCAAGATCGTCGACCGGGCCAAGGGTCGGCTCATGGACGCCCACAGCCTCAGCGAGGCCGACGCCTTCTCGTTCATCCAGCGCACGGCGATGAAGGAGCGGCTGACGATGAAGGCGGTCAGCGAGCGGATCATCGCGGGCGAGCTGGCCCCCGACGGAGCATGACGAGGGCGCCCCGCGCCGATCCCCACATCTTTGGCTCGACGGGAGGACGCCGATGGCCACGTTGATGCTCATCGACGGCAACTCGCTCACCTACCGAGCGTTCTTCGCACTGCCCACGGACATGGCGACCGCCTCCGGGCAGGTCACCAACGCCGTGTTCGGGTTCACATCGATGCTCGTGAACCTCCTGCGCGACCACCGGCCCGACCACCTGGTGGTGGTGTTCGACCGGCCCGAGCCCACGTTCCGTCACGAGGCGGTCGACACCTACAAGGCGAACCGCACAGCGGCGCCGGACATCCTGCGCCAGCAGATGGGCCTGGTGCGCCAGGTCGTCGAGGTGCTTCACGTCCCTGTCCTCGAGCTGGCGGGATTCGAAGCCGACGATCTCATCGCCACCCTCGCCACCGAGGCCGACGACCGCGGCGACGACGTGTTGATCGTCACCGGCGACCGCGACAGCTACCAGCTGGTGAAGGACCCCCACGTGCGGGTCCTCTACAACCGTCGGGGTGTGTCTGACTACGCCCTCTACGACGAGGCCGGCATCGCCGACCGCACGGGCGTCACGCCGACCCAGTACGTCGAGTACGCCGCCCTCCGGGGCGATCCCTCCGACAACCTCCCCGGCGTGCCGGGGGTGGGGGAGAAGACAGCCGCCAAGCTGATCACCACCTACGGCGGCATCGACGGGATCTACGAGAACCTCGAGGCCCAGACGCCCAAGCTGCGCCAGAACCTGGCCGAGCACGAGGCGCAGGTGCGCACCAACGCCGAGATCATGGTCTTGCGCCGCGACGCGCCCGTGACCGTCGACCCCGACGAGCTGAAGGTGGGCAGCTACGACCTCGACGAGGTGCGGAAGGTCTTCGACTTCCTCGAGTTCCGCACCCTCTACGACCGGCTGCTCGAAGCACTCGGCCACGTCGAGGCCGGCGACGGCAACAGCATCGAAGCGGCCGGCACCGTGCTCGAGGCGGAGCGGACCGACCTGACCACACCTTCGGCGGCAGCGGCGACACTGCACGAGTTGGCCGGTCGGACCGAGCCGTTGGGGGTCGCGGCGGCGTGGAGCGGCGCCCCGGGCCGCACGCCCCTCGGCGGCCTCGCTCTCGTCGTCGACGCGGCCGGCGCCGAGGTGGTGTGGATCCCGGCGACGACGCTCGCCGATCCGACGGTGACCGGGGCGCTGGCGGAGCTCGTGGGCCAGGGCGGGCCGCCTCTCGTGGCCCACGACGCCAAAGCCCTCATCCGGGGACTCCACCAGCTCGACGTCGACGTCCGCACTCTCGCCCTCGACACCATGATCGCGGCCTACCTCCTCGACCCGGCCGAGGCCCGCTACGCCCTCGACGACCTTCTCGACCGCTACGCCGACGCTCGCCTGCCGACCGACGACGGACCCGCCGTGGGTGAGCTCGACTTCGGCGGTGACGGCGTCGACGTGGGCCAGGCGGCGGCGCGCGACGCCCTGGCTGTCGACCGGCTGATCGCGCCGCTCTCCGAGGCGCTGGCTGCTCGCGGTCTGAGCGCCCTCAACGACGACATCGAGGTGCCCTTGGTACGGGTACTCGCCCGCATGGAGATCTTGGGTGTCGGCGTCGACGTGGTCGAGCTCCGCCGGCTGAGCGACGAGCTGGTCGCCCGCTGCGACGAGCTGCGTGTGCAGATCTGCGAGGACGCGGGCGAGGAGTTCAACGTGAACTCCACCGTCAAGCTGCGCGAGATCCTCTTCGACCGGCTCGGCCTCGCTCCCCAGAAGAAGACGAAGACGGGCTACTCCACCGATGCCGCATCGCTCGAGAAGCTGCGGGGCCAGCACCCGATCATCGAGCACCTCCTCTCCTATCGGGAGGTCGAGAAGCTGCGATCCACCTACGGCGAGGGCCTTCTCGCCGAGGTGGCGCCAGACGGGCGGATCCACGCCACCTTCAACCAGACGGTGGCCCGTACCGGACGGTTGAGCTCCGACGCGCCCAACCTGCACAACATCCCGGTTCGGTCCGAGGTCGGTCGCGCCTTCCGGAAGGTGTTCGTGCCGGCCGACGGGTTCCGCCTCCTGGTCGCCGACTACAACCAGATCGAGCTGCGCTGCATCGCCCATCTCGCCGAGGATCCGGGCCTCATCTCGGCGTTCGAGTCGGGCCAGGACATCCACACCGCCACCGCCGCCCGCGTGTTCGGGGTCGACCCCGGCGACGTGAACGTGGAGCAGCGCTCCAAGGCGAAGATGGTCAGCTACGGCCTGGCCTACGGGATGGAGGCCTACGGGCTCGGGCAGCGGCTGAACATCGCCACCGGGGAGGCCCAGGCGATCCTCGACGCCTACTTCGAAGCGTTCCCCGCGGTGCGCGACTACATGGACCGCACCGTGGCCGAGGCTCGCGAGAGGGGCTACACCGAGACGCTCTTCGGCCGCCGGCGCCAGATCCCCGAGCTGTCCTCGTCGAACTTCCGGATCCGCCAGGCCGGCGAGCGCCAGGCCATGAACGCCGGCATCCAGGGTCTCGCCGCCGACATCTTCAAGGTCGCCCTGGTCCGCCTCGATCAGGCGCTCGAGCAGGGGGCCTCCGCCAGCCGCCTGATCCTGCAGGTCCATGACGAGGTCATCCTCGAGGTACCACCGACCGATCTCGACGAGACCACCGCCCTTGTGCTCGATGCGATGTCGGGCGCCTTCTCCCTCCGGGTGCCCCTGGCCGTGAACCTGACGGTCGGCGACTCCTGGGCCGACGCCAAGGGCTGAGATGGGCGGCGCCGACGACACCGGAATCCCCGATCCCGAGGGTGCCGATGTCGGCACCCACTGGTTCGAGGCCCTGGCCGACCATCTCGGTGAGGCCTACCTGCGGTACTCCTTCACCAAGGGCACCGAGAACGAGGTGGCCTTCCTCGTCGACGTGCTCGGGTTGGGAACGGGCGACCGGGTGCTCGACGTGGGGTGCGGCCCGGGTCGCCACGCCCACGCCCTCGGGGACCTCGGCATCCGGGTGCACGGCGTCGACATCTCCGAGCGCTTCGTCGATCTCGCCCGCGTCGATGCCCCGGAGGGCGTGACCTTCGAGCGGGGTGACGCCCGCTCGCTGTCGTTCGACGAGGAGTTCGACGCCGTGATCTCCCTGTGCCAGGGCGCCTTCGGCCTGGCGTCGGGCGGGCCCCACCTCGATCGCCACGACGGGCCGGTCGCCCCGGCGGTGCTCGTGGCGGAGGCCGCCGATCCCGATCCCGACGCCCGCGTGCTCGACGGCATGGCCAAGGCCCTGCGGCCGGGCGGTCGTCTCGCCGTCTCCGCTTTCTCCGCCTACTTCCAGGTCCGCTGGCTCGAGGACGGCGACTCCTTCGACGCTGATGCCGGAGTGAACCACGAGCGCACCGCCTTGCGATCGCCGGTGGGGGAGGAAGCCACCCACGATCTCTGGACCACCTGCTTCACCCCGCGTGAGCTGCGTCTGCTCGCCGCCCGGTCGGGCCTGGCGGTACGCGACATCTGGTCGGTGACGCCGGGCGACTACGCCCGTCGCCGCCCGGACCTCGACCATCCCGAGTTCCTGATGGTCGCCGTCCGCCCCGCCCCCTGAGCCCGGTGCCCGGCCCCATGGGCGCCCGTGGCACACGGTGCTAGGATCGTACGTCGTCGTGCGCGCCCGCGTACGAGTCCCGCTCCGTTCCCGGAGCCCGATTCCCCCGTCCATCGAAGAGAGCTCACCTTGTCCGACGCCGCCTCCCCTGAAGCGACCACTGTCGCTGCCGACATCGCCGACACCAGCCCTGCCGAAACCACCACGGCGACGATCTCCGACGCCCCGGCCGGTATGGGGAGCTTCGACGACGAGGGGCGCTACGTCCCCCGGCAGGTGACCGAGGACGACCTGGGCGGGCTGTCGCTCGACGAGGCCTACACCGCCTCGATGGTCGAGGTGGAGGACGGGCAGATCGTCGAGGGCACCGTCGTCAAGGTCGACCGTGACGAGGTCCTGCTCGACATCGGCTACAAGTCCGAGGGCGTCATCCCGTCCCGGGAGCTGTCGATCCGCAACGACGTCGACCCGGCCGAGATCGTGTCGCTCGGCGATCACGTCGAGGCCCTCGTCCTCCAGAAGGAGGACAAGGAAGGTCGCCTGGTCCTGTCGAAGAAGCGGGCCCAGTACGAGCGGGCCTGGGGCACCATCGAGCGCATCAAGGAAGAGGACGGCGTCGTCAGCGGCCCCGTCATCGAGGTCGTCAAGGGCGGCCTGATCCTCGACATCGGCCTGCGGGGCTTCCTCCCGGCGTCGCTGGTCGAGCTGCGCCGGGTGCGCGATCTCGCCCCGTACGTGGGTCGGAGCCTCGAGGCCAAGATCATCGAGCTCGACAAGAACCGCAACAACGTCGTGCTCTCCCGTCGGGCATGGCTGGAGGAGACCCAGAAGGAGCAGCGCGAGGACTTCCTCGCCAACCTCAAGCCGGGCGAGGTTCGCCGCGGCGTGGTCTCCTCGGTGGTCAACTTCGGTGCGTTCGTCGACCTCGGCGGGATGGACGGCCTGGTCCACGTGTCCGAGCTGTCCTGGAAGCACGTCGACCATCCCGGTTCGGTCGTGCAGGTCGGCGACGAGATCGACGTCCAGGTCCTCGAGGTCGACCTCGACCGTGAGCGGATCAGCCTGTCGCTGAAGGCCACCCAGCAGGACCCGTGGCAGGAGTTCGCCTCCGCCCACCAGGTCGGCGAGCTCGTCTATGGCCGGGTCACCAAGCTGGTGCCCTTCGGTGCGTTCGTGCAGGTCGGCGACGGCATCGAGGGTCTGGTGCACATCTCGGAGATGTCGGCCCACCACGTCGATCTCCCCGAGCAGGTGGTGACCCCCGGCGAGGAGCTCTGGGTCAAGATCATCGACCTCGACCTGCAGCGGCGCCGGATCAGCCTCTCGATCAAGCAGGCCGCCGAGGGCGGCATCGTCGCCGCCGAGTACCAGGAGCACTTCGGCGAGCACGCCTACGACGACGAGGGCAACTACATCGGCGTCACCGAGTCCACCGAGGCGCAGGAAGCGTGGGCCGAGTACTACGCCGAGAACCCTGACGAGGCGCCGCCCGCCGACGGTGAGGTCGCCGAGGGTGCCCCCGACGCCGAGGCCTCCGCCGAACCCGAGGCCTCCGCCGAACCCGCCGAAGCTGCGGAACCCGACGCACCCGAGGCCGCCGAGACCTCCGAAGGCGAGCCCGAAGCCGAGTGAACCCGGCGCCGATGCGGCGCCGTCGACTCCTCGAGCACTGCAGCA